>DUYW01000023.1 GCA_013349825.1 Gammaproteobacteria bacterium
CACAGTCTGAGTTACAAGTCGATCTACGCCAGATGATTCTGGCACTTGAGACAGCGGTTGATCTGGTCGGGATGAACGATACCCATCATGGTAAGCGGGTGGGCTACATCGCCAGCCAGATTGGACACAAACTCGGTTTCAGTGATCAGGATATCCACTTTGCCTTTGAATTCGGGCTTCTCCATGACTGTGGTGTCTCAACTCATCAGATGCACAATAGTCTGGTCAACCATTTTGACTGGGAAGATGCCGATCTCCACTGTCAGATCGGTCACCACTTGCTGCAAGGCTTTGAACCACTCAACCGTTTTGCCATTCCGGTACTCTACCACCACACCCCCTGGGAGGAGCTCAAAAACCTTTCACTCTCACCACAAGAGAAACGGATGGCCAACCTGATCTTTCTCGCAGACCGCATTGATGTGATGTCCGCCGCACACTATGGCAAAGATATTCTGCACACCAAGGGGGAGATTGTGCGCTCTATTGTCAGTTACAGCGGCAGCTATTTTGATCCGGAGATGGTAGAGGCGTTCCAAAAAAGTGAAGCGGCTGAATCCTTCTGGATTGCGCTTGAGGGGCATCACATCACCCGCTATACCTGGGATATGGGGCGCTTTGAGAGTAAAAAGCTGTTAACCATCCACCAGCTCAAACAGTTCTCGCTAATTCTCTCCTATATTGTGGACCAGAAGAGTCCATTTACTGCCCAGCACTCCACTCTGGTAGGAAGATTGGGACACTACCTTGCCAACCGTTATGGCCTGCTTGAAGATCAGTGTGACAAGATCGAAATCGCTGGCTTTCTCCACGATATCGGTAAATTACGTATTCCTGACCATATTCTCGATAAACCGGGCGCACTGACCGAGTTTGAGCGTTCCATCATGAACCAACACAGTTATGAGACCTTCGAGATTTTACGACACATTGATGGGCTGGAGGAGATTCCTCACTGGGCCGCTTTTCACCACGAGGGGATCAACGGTACCGGCTACCCATTCCATCCCGCTGAACGTGACCTCAGCATCGAAGCGAGAATAATTGCTGTTGCCGATATTTTCCAGGCACTGGTACAAGACCGCCCTTACCGAGCAGGGATGAAGATTGATCAGGTGATGGCCATTCTCGATGAGTTTGTTGAGGGTGGCAAAGTGGATCCAAGTATCGTGGAAATCATTCGTAAAGACCAGCAGCACTGTTTCCAGATTGCTCGTGGAGAGGTGGATGAAAACCCTTTGATTCCATTCCCAATTTTGATGAGGTACTACAGCAAAAAGAGCAGCTAAAGAGTCCCTGAATAAGTCATGCTATAGTCTTTAACCACTATGGTTCTATTAATTACTTTTATCCTTGTCGCGCTGATTTTCTCTTTTCTCTGCTCAATCGCAGAGGCGGTCATTTTAAGTGTCACCCCTGCTCATATCGCCCTGATGGAGAAGGAGCAGAAAAAGAGCGCACCGCTATTGCGTGGCCTGAAGCAGAATATCAATCAGCCACTGGCTGCAATTTTAACCCTCAATACTATTGCACACACTGTAGGGGCTGCAGGTGCCGGTGCTCAGGCAACACTACTTTTTGGCAATGCCTCGGTCGGTATCATCTCTGCAATACTGACTCTACTGATTTTGATCTTCTCTGAAATTATTCCAAAAACTATAGGTGCCTACTACTGGCGAGAGCTGGCCCCAGCAACCGCACATACATTGCGCTTTATGGTCTGGCTACTCTACCCCTTTGTACTACTCTCTGAACTGATTACTGCACGTTTTGCCTTCAACGATTCGAAGAGTGGACTCAGTCGAAAAGAGTTCCGTGCGGTCTCAGAACTGAGTGAAGCTGAAGGACAGCTATCACAACGTGAGTCCACCATTCTGAAAAATTTACTGCGACTGCACGACACACAAGTTGAACATGCAATGACACCGCGTCCGGTGATCTTCTCACTCTCTGATCGAGTCCGTGTTGAGGAGTTCTTTCACAAGTATGACCACTCTCCCTTCTCCAGAATTCCCATCTACCAGAGTGACCCTGAACAGATTACCGGCTTTATCTTCCGCAGCGATGTGTTGCTTGCACAAGCACGTGGCAATGGTGATAAACCGCTCAGCAACTACCGAAGAGAGCTCAAGGTTGTTACTGAAACTACGAACCTGTCGGAAGCATTTGATCAGTTTATCCGCCTCCGTACCCATATCATGTTAGTGGTCGATGAATATGGCACCGTTGCCGGTATCCTCACCCTGGAGGATCTTCTGGAGACTCTGCTTGGGCTGGAGATTGTAGACGAGAGTGACCAGACCGTGGATATGCAGGAACTGGCACGTAGCCTCTGGAGAAAACGTGCTGAAAAGATGGGGCTGGATTTACACGACCAGTAGTGGAGGGGCGGACTCTCTGGTAGAGTTTAGTTTCAATTAATAGCAAAATCAGACCAAGGAAAGTGAGATGCGGAAAAGTAGACGCAAGATTCTTGTAGTAGACCATCAAGCTGCTGATATAAGGCGTGTTGAAGAGGTTCTTACCAATCAATACACCGTTTTTACGGCTCTGTCAGGAAAAGATGCACTTGAAATTGCTCAGCAGAAACTGCCTGATCTGATTCTACTCGACATTGCTCTGGAAGATATTGATGGTTTCGAGGTGTGTAAACAGCTCAAGGACTCTGAAGCCACTCGGAATATTCCCATCATCTTTCTGGCTGAAAAAGGGACAGCAGACGAAGATGAGCAGGGCCTTGCTGCCGGTGCGATCGATTTTCTCCATAAACCACTCTCCCCATCCATTATTGAATTACGGGTTTGTAACCATCTCTCCATCTCAAGTATCAGACTGAGTTACTGGAACGGATCTCCCTGAATGATGAGATAACCGAGCTCTTCAATCGTCGTGCCTTTGACCTCTTTCTTGAGCGAGAGGTACACACTGCGGTTCGTCGCAATGAGGAGATCAGCCTGCTGATGGTTGAGATCAACGAGTTCAATACCTATAAAACCTATTATGGTCGCGCTGCTCTGGAACACTGCATGATACAGATCGCCGATGTATTAACCGGTTCTGTCCAGCGTACAGTGGATGTTGTGGCTCACTTTAACAGTCGTGAAAAATTTGCACTTATTCTGCCGGATACAGATTTAGTGGGTGCTGAGTGTATCGGGAATCTGGTTATTCAGCAGGTAACCGATCTGAAGATCCCATTTACAGATGCCGAGAATGGAGATTTTGTGTCGATTTCAATTGGTTCAATCACCACCTCTGCCAATGCCACAGTTACACCACTCAAGATGGTAAAAATTGCCAATGAGTCTCTCCAGTACGCACTACAGGACCCGGACGGTTCATCACATTATAGTTAAGTTTCTGGTTTTGAATCCTCCGTTGAAATAGCGAAGCAGACTCTCCTCTCTCTTGCTTTCACGCTATAATTCGCTTCTTTCAAAGGCGTTTATCAATTCGGATTATTCATGAGCAACAACGATCCATCAACTTTTCAGGGGCTGATTCTTTCACTTCAGCACTATTGGGCAGAACAAGGTTGTCTTCTCAACCAACCTTACGACATGGAAGTCGGTGCCGGCACTTTCCATCCCGCCACCTTCTTGCGTGCAATCGGGCCAGAACCATGGAGTGCTGCTTACGTACAACCTTCACGCCGCCCGACGGATGGACGGTATGGTGAAAATCCGAACCGCCTGCAACACTACTATCAATTTCAGGTTGTAATCAAACCTTCTCCACTTGAAATTCAACAACTCTATCTCGATTCACTAAAGATGCTGGGGATCGATCCTCTGATTCACGATATCCGTTTTGTCGAAGATAACTGGGAATCCCCAACCCTCGGGGCCTGGGGACTTGGCTGGGAGGTGTGGCTCAATGGCATGGAGGTGACCCAATTTACCTACTTCCAACAGGTTGGTGGACTTGACTGCCGACCCGTTACCGGTGAAATCACCTATGGATTAGAGCGAATCGCCATGTATCTGCAAGGGGTCGAAAGTGTCTTCGATCTGGTGTGGACCGATGGACCACTCGGTAAAGTAACCTACGGAGATGTCTTCCACCAAAATGAGGTAGAGATGTCTGCCTACAATTTTGAACATGCCAATGTGGAGGCTCTCTTTTACCAGTTCAATAATTGTGAATCCGAAAGTAAGCTTCTGATTGAAGCGGGATTACCTTTACCAGCTTATGAGATGATGTTGAAATCTTCCCACCTGTTTAATCTACTGGATGCCCGAAATGCGATCTCAGTCACCGAACGCGCCCGCTTTATTGGTCGCATCCGTGCCCTCTCCCGTGCTGTGGCACAAGCCTACTATGAACGTCGTGAGAGTCTGGGCTTCCCGATGCTAGGAGGTGCCTCATGAGTACATCCNCTCAAGATTTCCTGTTTGAACTGGGGACCGAAGAGCTTCCCCCCAAATCATTGCGCTCTCTTAGCCTGGCTTTGGGGCGTGAGGTTGAGGCTGGATTAAAAAAGGCCAACCTTATTTATGGTGAAGTCACTCTCTATGCAGCTCCGCGCCGTCTGGCAATCTGGATCCGTAACCTTCAGGTGCAACAGGCCGACCAGCAGAACCTACGTAAAGGTCCTGCTGAAAAAGCCGCTTTCGATGCTGAAGGAAACCCCTCCAAAGCTTTAATGGGGTTTGCCAAATCGTGTGGTGTAAGCATTGAAGAGCTGGAACGAATCGATACTCCTAAAGGGGTGTGGATGGGGGTCACCCTCTCCACCAAAGGGGTCTCGGCAATCGCGCTGCTACCTGAAATCTTACAGAATGCATTGGATCGTCTCCCGATCCCAAAGAGGATGCGCTGGGGATCTTCCGATGTTGAATTCCTCCGTCCGGTACACTGGGTTGTTGCTCTGTTGGGCAGTGAAGTGGTTCCTGCTACTCTCTATAACATTGAGAGTGGCAACCAGACGCGTGGACACCGTTTTCACCATCCTCAGCCGATCACCATCACTTCAGCAGCTGATTATGCCAATCAACTGGAACAGGATGGAATGGTTTTAGCTGATTTTGCACTACGTAAAGAGAAAATCCGACAACAGGTCAATGAGGTTGCCAAATCACTCGATGGTCAACCTCTCATCGATTCCGCACTATTGGATGAAGTGAGCGGACTGGTTGAGTGGCCCGTTGCAATCAGTGGTAGCTTTGAAGAGCGTTTCCTTGAGGTACCACAAGAGGCGCTGATCGCCTCAATGCAGGGGCACCAAAAATTCTTCCCGGTGGTTAATCAGAATAACCAGTTGATGGCCCACTTTATCACCGTCAGTAATATTGAGAGCCGTGACCCCTCTATGGTACAGGCTGGGAATGAGCGGGTGATTCGTCCCCGTCTCTCTGATGCTGCATTTTTCTGGGAACAAGATCTCAATAAACCATTGGAATCCCGACAGGAAGGGCTAAAAAAGGTGGTCTATCAGGACAAACTGGGATCACTATTGGACAAGTCGGAACGGGTTGCGAAACTGGCATCCACCATTGCGACTCAGCTCAATGCCAACCCTCAACATGCAAGCCGTGCTGCAATGCTTGCCAAGTGTGATCTACTCACCAATATGGTGAAGGAGTTCCCTGAACTACAGGGCATTATGGGATGTTACTATGCTGAACACGGTGGTGAAGATGCTGCTGTGGCCACCGCTCTGGATGAGCAGTACATGCCCCGTTTTTCAGGAGATCAACTCCCTGCCTCCACGACCGGTGAAGCGGTTGCACTGGCAGAGCGTTTAGATTCACTGGTTGGAATCTTTGGGATCGGTATGATACCCACGGGTGACAAGGATCCATTCGCACTGCGTCGTGCTGCGTTGGGCCTGCTGCGTATCATGATTGAAAACCAGCGTTCACTCGATCTACTGACCCTCATCAATGCAACTGCTGATGGATATGGCAACATCATTGCCAATGACACGGCTCAAAAGGTATTCGATTTTGTGCTGGAGCGTCTCCGAAGCTACTATCAAGAGCGCGAGGTGGGTGCAGAGCTTTTTGAATCTGTACTCTCATGCCGCCCTGCCCGACCACTTGATTTTGACCACCGCATCTCTGCAGTAAAACAGTTTGTACAGCGTGATGAGGCCAGCAGCCTGAGCGCTGCAAACAAACGTATCCATAATCTGCTGAAAAAGACCCAAGAGTCTATCCCTCAGCAAGTTGATAGCAACCTCTTTGAGGAGGAGGCTGAAAATGCGTTGGCAGCCGCACTCGATCAAGTGCGCACTCAAATTGATCGTGCGCTTGCTGATGATCAATATGGTGCTGCTCTCGAAGTGCTCTCTACACTCCGTAATCCGGTTGATACCTTTTTTGAAGCCGTCATGGTGATGAGTGAGAATACTGCTGTACGTCAAAACCGGCTCGCACTGTTAGCACAACTTCGCAATCAGTTCCTGCGTATCGCTGACATTTCTCTGCTCCATACCGCTTAGTATCATGATGATCCAAGACTCCTACACAACTATGTTGGCAGCCGTTCAAGCCTTCCATGACAAGCATCAGTTTCGTGAAAATGGTGGCGAAGAGATGACCTACCGTCTGGCACTGATGGCAGAGGAACTGGGGGAAATCTCCGCCTGTGTTACCAAAGGAAAGAAAAAAGAGGAGCTGGCAGAAGAGTGTGCAGACCTCTTTATCCTGTTAATGGGT
This sequence comes from Gammaproteobacteria bacterium, assembly GCA_013349825.1. GTDB lineage: Bacteria > Pseudomonadota > Gammaproteobacteria > Thiopontia. The sequence continues at coordinate 6,663 of DUYW01000023.1, forward strand.
ACGGCAATTGCTGCTGATTTTGATCTTAACCGAGCCTTCTGGGAGAAGATGGAGAAGCTGGATCAACGTAAATCACGGATGGTCGATGGTCGAATTCGTGTCTCTGAATTTCGTGGTGTAGAGGGTGACACATAGTGGAGCTGATTATTCTTGATCGTGATGGTGTTATTAATGAAGACTCTGATGATTACATCAAGTCTCCTCTTGAGTGGCAGCCCATTCCGGGTAGCATTCAGGCCATTGCCCGATTGAACCATGCCGGTTATCGAGTCGTTGTGGTTACCAACCAGTCAGGTATAGGTCGTGGCCTTTTTGATATCGAAACCCTGGGTAAAATTCATGAAAAGATGTGTCTCCACCTGGAAGAGGCTGGTGCCTCTGTAGAGTCCATCTTCTACTGTCCTCACACCCCTGATGACCACTGTGATTGTCGTAAACCTAAAACGGGTCTCTTCCTTGATATTGAAACCCGTCTGGGAAAATCACTCGACGGAGTATACTCTGTAGGTGATTCACTGCGTGACCTTGAGGCATCCGTTGCTGTTGGCGCTACACCGGTTCTGGTTAAAACCGGTAAGGGTATGCGCACACTTGAGAGCCAAAGCCCTATTCTTGAACATACACTCCAGTTTAACGACCTCTACAGCTTTGTAGACAAACTGCTCAGTGGTAAATTGTCCGCTTCATGATCTTGGAACTCTCAGTTGACCGCTTAGAAAGTCTGTAACCGAATGCAATTTGTGGAAAATTTGATCAACTACCTGCAACTGAGGAGTGTGAAATGATCTATCTTCGGTCAACCCTCTTTTTTATCGGCATGGTGGTCTCAGCACCACTGATTACACTGTTTGGTCTTCTGGTTTCACCACTCCCCTTTACGGTTCGGTATCGGGTCATCAGTCAGTGGGCTTTTTTTGTAATCTGGTGGCTGAAGGTAACCTGTAAACTCGATTACAAGGTGAGTGGGCTGGAGCATCTGAATTCTATTGAAGCTGGCATACTCCTGTCCAAACATCAATCTGCCTGGGAGACGATGGCCTTTCAATCTATTTTTCCCCCGCAAGTCTGGGTATTAAAAAGAAGTCTGCTGTGGGTACCATTTTTTGGATGGGGGTTAGCCCTTCTCAAACCTATAGCCATCGATCGTGGTGCTGGAAGAAAGGCACTACAACAGGTGATTGATCAGGGTATTGAGAGACTCCAATCTGGCATATGGGTGGTTATCTTTCCTGAGGGAACACGGCTTGCTCCGGGTAAGAAGAAGAAATTTGCTGCAGGTGGTGCAATGTTGGCCAACAAATCAGGCTATCCCGCTATTCCTGTTGCCCATAATGCAGGCTCATTCTGGGCACGCCGCGGACTGTTGAAGCGACCCGGTGTCATTGAGGTTCGAATTGGGGCACCAATTTACCCTGAGGGGCGATCTAGCAGCGAAATCAACCAGCTGGCTGAGGATTGGATAGACACTCAGATGGCTGAGATCGAATCCCTATAGTTGCTGAATCTCAAGCTGATCTAAAAGAGCTATAAAACTCAGACATCCAAATTCGAGACCAACAGTGCATTCGCCTCGATGAAATCACGTCTTGGTTCAACTTGCTCACCCATCAGTGTTGTAAAAATCTCATCTGCACCAATCGCGTCTTCTATATTGACCTGTAACATACGACGTGTCTCTGGATTCATTGTAGTCTCCCAAAGTTGCTCTGGATTCATCTCACCCAAACCTTTGTAGCGTTGGATCTGCAGACCTCTTTTCGCCTCTTTCATCAACCAGAACACCACTTCAGAGAACTGGGTTACTGCCTGTCTCTTTTCACCTCGACGAATCTCAGCACCCGGTAGTATCAAACCCTCAAGACTATCACGTAACTTCATCATGCTCTTATATTCAGCAGAGCGGAAAAAATCTTCACTCAGTTGTCTACTCTCAACCATTCCATGTGTACGAATGTTAAAAGTAACTGCACGACCATAACCCGGCTCTTGCCCTACCCGGCCAGTAATCTTCTCTCCCTCTTTACGATTTTCATTCACCAGAGGCAATAGCTGATTCAACCACTCTTGTGCGACCTGGTCATCCACTTCATCCAACTTCAGCTGTGTTGTTGCCGAAAGCGCTTCCAGCAGAACTTTCTCATAACGGTTAGATAGACGCTCAATACTATTTTCAACTTGTAAATATTGCTTTGCCAGACTCTCTAGCGCACTACCTGAAATGGGTGGTACCGACTCTGACAAATAGAGCTGTGCATCATGAATTGCACTCTGCAGCAGATAATCCTCTAACGCTGCATCGTCTTTTACATAACGCTCTTGCTTCCCTTTCTTCACCTTATAGAGTGGTGGCTGCGCAATATAGATATGCCCTCTCTCCACCAGTTCTGTCATTTGACGGTAGAAAAATGTGAGCAACAAAGTTCGAATATGTGCGCCATCAACATCGGCATCCGTCATGATAATAATTCTGTGGTAGCGCAACTTATCTGGATTATATTCCTCTTTTCCAATGCCACACCCTAGCGCAGTAATCAGAGTACCAACCTCCGCTGAAGACAACATCTTGTCGAAACGGGCCTTCTCAACATTGAGTATCTTACCCTTCAAAGGGAGAATAGCCTGTGTCTTACGGTCCCTTCCCTGCTTCGCAGAACCCCCTGCTGAGTCACCCTCTACCAGATAAAGTTCTGACAATGCCGGGTCCCTCTCCTGACAGTCTGCCAGTTTTCCAGGTAGGCCTGCAATATCTAACACCCCTTTTCTACGTGTCAACTCACGTGCTTTTCTCGCGGCTTCACGAGCACGGGCAGCGTCTACAATTTTTCCGGTAATTAGCTTAGCTTCAGTGGGATTCTCAATGAGAAAATCTGAGACTACCTCATAAGATACTGATTCTACAATACTTTGAACTTCGGATGAGACAAGTTTATCTTTCGTCTGCGATGAGAATTTTGGATCAGGTACTTTAACAGAGACAACTGCAGTGAGACCTTCTCGTGTGTCATCTCCCGCTAATGAGACTTTGGATTTCTTTCCAATCCCCTCTTTTTCTACATATCGGTTAATAGAGCGTGTCAGTGCGCTACGGAATCCTGCCAGGTGTGTTCCTCCATCTTTCTGAGGAATGTTGTTGGTAAAGCAGAAGATATTCTCTTGGTATGAGTCATTCCATTGTAGCGCAGCTTCTACCACAACCTCATCTTTTTCAAGCTGAAAATAGATGACCTTTTCATGTATCTGTGTTTTCTTACGGTTCAGATGATCTACAAATGCACTGATCCCACCTTCGTATTTAAAGACATCATGACGATCTGCTTCACGTTCATCATGCAGTTCAATATGTACACCAGAGTTGAGAAAGGAGAGCTCTCTCAACCGTTTCGCGAGAATGTCATAATGAAACTCAGTTGTCGCAAAAATCTCAGTACTTGGTTTGAAATGAACCTCTGTCCCCATCAGTTCAGACTCACCCACCTCTTTCAGCGGTGCAACAGGTTCACCCAACCTGTACTCCTGCTTGTAGATCTTTCCATTCCGGTAAATCGTCAGGTTCAGCTCTTCAGAGAGGGCATTTACAACCGAAATACCAACGCCATGCAGCCCTCCTGAGACTTTGTAGGAGTTATCGTCAAACTTCCCCCCTGCGTGGAGGACAGTCATAATTACCTCTGCAGCAGAGCGGTTCTCTTCTGGATGTATATCTACAGGAATTCCACGCCCATCATCACGAACCGAGATAGAGTTATCCGTGTGAATTTTCACAATGATACGGCTACAGTGCCCCGCCAATGCCTCATCAATAGCATTATCGGTTACTTCGAACACCATATGGTGCAAACCTGTCCCGTCATCGGTGTCTCCGATATACATTCCGGGACGTTTTCTAACGGCATCAAGCCCCTTCAGTACCCGAATATTAGAGGCATCATATTGATTTTCATTGCTCATCTATTTTTCTATCTCAATCACGTTAAACATCTTTATTTTTCAATACTGATTAAATATCTTCAGTCTGGAGGTCATCATCCAAACAATTCCATCTTGTCGGAAAACAACAACAGCAACTCACGTGTTCATGCGTATCCACAGCTAAGTATATCATATTCAAACAGTTATCACCTATAAATCAGCTCTTTAAGTGCCTTGTCAATAGTTCTGAATATAACTTATACCGCTCTTATACCCATTTAATACCACTGTTATCCACAACTTATTAATTGTATCAATAAAGGATAACGCTACACTTCACTCCTGATATTCACCACAGTTGTGTTTTCCGATCCCCTTTTGCTTCAACAATGTCCACTTATAGGCGTAAACTCGTAATTTCTCCCTTAAGACGATGCAATGCCATCGGGGTAAAATTATGCGGCGCATCTACTTACTCTTCGTATAGTCGCTTAAGGAGCAGTTCCCTCTCTTGGGAAACTGTAATTTATCTTTCCCACAACCATCATACAGGCGTTATGTTCCCATGTTCCACGTGAAACATTTTTGCCTTATCACAGCTATTCGATGAGTATTCAATAGTCACTGCTGTACAGAAGACTTGATGATCGCTCTCTTTTAGATAGTCATAGATTGCGACTGCATTATCATTATCGAGCTCAGAAAACAGGTCATCTACAAGAACAACTGCTCTTTTTCCCCTTTTCTGATTAAGATGTGAAATTTGTACCAGGTAGAGAAAGATTGAGAGCAACTTTGCCTGACCTCTAGAGAGATGTTGTCTTGCTCTTGCACGGTCTGCAATAATGATCAGATCTGCCTCGTGAGGCCCCATTGATGTATAGCCAACAGTTTTATCTCTTTGGAGATTTTCACAGAGTGATTGATAGAGTGTGTTTGATCTCTTCCAGCCACGCTTAAACTCAAAGCTCACGCTAAGATTATTAATCATATTCAATAAATCAGTAGCTACGTTAGAGAAATGTTCGAGTAGCTCATCTAGATAACCCTCTCTGCACTGATTTATCTCCTCACCTATTTTTGCAAGTTCCTGAGTCCAGTAATCTAATTCACTATCTTCATAGACCTTGCCCCTTAATAAAGCATTTCTCTGCTTGATAAGCTTTTGGTATTTTTGAGTCAGAAGGAGATATTGAGGTTCCACGTGGAACAATCCCCAATCTATAAACGATCTACGTCCCTTTGGTGCTCCCAGTACAAGATCAATTGATTCCGGTGTAATGATTTGAATTGGAAGGTATTCAGCAACTTGTGAGAGTTTCTGAGCAGGATTATGGTTAAGGTGCAGTTTCTGTACATTTTTACCACGCTCTATTCCAATAGAGTGCAGAAAACCACGTGATTCTTCAATAGTTGCCGATACAATTAAAGAATCGCACTCTTTTTTTACGATTGGAATAACTGATTTACTGCGGAAAGACCTTCCTGTACCAAGTATTGAGATTGCTTCCAGAAGACTACTTTTTCCACTCCCGTTAGGGCCACTGATTAAGTTAAATTTGGCTGAAGGTTCAATAGAGCAGTGGGAGATTATACGGCAGTTGTCAATGCGTAATAATTTGATTTTCACTTAAAACACATAATTTATCAGTATGTTATACTAAAGCCTCATTGGCATAACAACAAATTTATACTCTTCTTGATCGACTTGTGTGTGGATCAGACTACTACTATTTTCATCAATAAAGTAGATTGATACATCGTTGTTATCGAGTGCGGCAAGCGCGTCTACCATATAAGCAGAGTTAAAACCAATTTCCATGGGTTCTCCCGAGTATTGAACAGAGAGCTCCTCCTCTGCCTCCTCCTGTTCAGGATTGTTTGCATGGATTTCAACCAGATCCTCTTTCATTGACATCCGAATACCTCGGTACTTTTCATTTGAGAGAATAGAGACACGACTGATCGCATTGCTGAATTCATTTTTCTCAACAACAAGTGTTCTGTTTCCCTCACGAGGAATTACACGGTTATAGTCTGGATATCGCCCATCTATCAGCTTGGTAGTCATCGTTATATCACCCACACTAGCTTGAAGATGGTTATTACCAATTCGAAGCTGTACAAGGCTATCGCTGTCATCCAGAAGCCTTAACAGTTCTTGAACGGCCTTACGGGGGATAATAATCTGTTTCTTCTCACCATAATTTTCTTCACTGGAATAACTTGCATAGGCCAGACGGTGACCATCGGTTGCTACAAAACGGATGTTATTCTGTTCAAGCTCCAGAAGAAGCCCGTTAAGATAGTAGCGAACATCTTGCATGGCCATTGAGAACTGGGTTTTCTGAAGTAATTTTTTGAGTGTGCCCTGCGATAGTTCACCGACAGATGCAATTTCACTAATATCATCTACACGAGGAAATTCATCTGCTGGCAGTGTAGATAAGGTAAAACGGCTTTTACCCGAGCGTACTGTTGCTCTGTTTTCTTTGATATCGACATTGATTAGAGATTGATCATTGAGTGCCTTTGAGAGATCGAGAAATTTACGTGCCGGGATAGTCGTTGTTCCTGCAGTTGCTTTGTTTTCCAAAGGAAGTGTTATCTTGATTTCAACTTCGAGATCGGTCCCGATAATAGTCAACCTGTTCTCATCAGATACATTGATGTAGAGATGTGAAAGTATCGGTAGTGTTTGGCGCTTTTCGACTGCACCACTAATAGATTGTAGTGGTTGTAGTAGTTGTTCTCTTGAAATTGAAAATTTCATGTTCAAAATATCCTGTGGTATAGATAACAAGTAGTATATATATTAGTAGTAGTATTTGTTGGTGACAAATAGTGTGTATATCTATTTTTTATGTTTTATTTTCATACTGTTATACTAAAATTTAAGTTGTTCTTAATAGTAAAAGTTGTCTGTGTTTAAAGTGTGGATAGATTTCAGGAAAAATTTATTTTCCTATTTGCAAAGAAGTTATCCACAGCCATTTTCACAGGTTGTTCATCCTTTAGGCACTCAATTTTCTTTGCAGATTTTTGTAATCATCACTGATTCTGGAATCAGTTTCACATAAGTTTTTGATTGTTCGACATGCGTGTATTACGGTCGTATGATCTCTATTGCCAAAGGCTTTACCTATTTCTGGCAGACTTTTCTCAGTAAGCTCTTTTGCCAGTGACATTGCAATCTGGCGTGGACGAGCAATTGAGCGGGAACGACTTCTTGAAAGTAGTTCTGAAAGTGAGATGTTGTAGTATTCAGAGATGGTTTTTTGGATATTATCAATCGAGATCAGGCGGTCATGGACCGCAATTAGATCTCTGAGTGCATTACGGGCACTCTCTACAGTCAATGGTTCACCGGTTAACTGGTTGTTTGCACGAACATTATTGAGAGCACCTTCTAACTCCCGAACGTTTGACTTGACTAATTTCGCAATTTCAAAGGCAACCTCCTGAGATAGATTCAGAGAGAGTTGCTGAGCTTTTTTAATCAGGATCGCGACCCGTGTCTCGAGTTCAGGAGGTTCTACCCCTACTGTGAGACCAGCACCGAAACGAGATTTAAGTCGATCTTCCAGGTTTTCAATCTCTTTTGGAAATTTATCACTGGTTAATATAATTTGTTTATTACCCTCAAGTAACGCATTGTATGTATTGAAAAATTCTTCTTGTGAAGAGGATTTCCCAGCAAAAAATTGTATATCATCAATCAGAAGTACATCAAGACTATGGAAGTACTTCTTGAACTGATCAATTTTATTATGGCGAAGTGCACTGACCATATCATTGACAAAATTTTGCGAACGAATATAGAGAATTCTGCTTGAAGGTATGTTTTTTAGTAGATGATGGCCAATAGAGTGCATCAAATGTGTTTTGCCTAATCCCGTTGATCCATGAATAAACAGAGGGTTATAAGAACCACCTGGATTATCAGCAACTTGCCTAGAGGCTGCATGTGCTAACTGAGTCGATTTGCCTTCGATAAAATTCTCGAAAGTCAAAAAAGGGTTTAAGTTATTCTCGAAATGGATGGGTTCAGAAGATGGTTGCTGTTTTCCGTTCCGTTTACTTTTTTTAGTCGGTGCTGAAGCAACCTGAAGTTCAATAGCGTAATTGTGGTCTGTAATCTCTACTACAATCTGCTCAACCAGCGGTAAAAAGTGTTCCCGAATATGCTCTTCAACAAAGGGGTTGGGCGCATAGAGATCCAACTGCTGATCCGATTCTGAAGCGTGAAGATGCCGAATCCAAGCGTTATAATCCTGGTCTGACAGTTCGTTGCGTAAAATTTGCTGACAGCTTGACCAGACCCCTGTCACTGAACCCCTCCATAATCATTATATTTATATGATTTAGAAGGAATAACACTAAAAAATAAAAATTTAGATCCTTCTAAGTTGCGAGGAATTGTAGCTGTAGCTGGTAAAGTTATCCACAGTTGTTTAATAGTATCTGAAAAAAAAACGGTTCAACGATTGATGAGTCGTTGATTTATCATAATGATAAGAGTACAGTTCGCCGTTCTCTGCTGAGGATGGATACTCGACAGAAGAGATTAACTGTTTGATTTAAGGTGATAGGATTATGAAACGTACATTTCAACCTAGTGTGCTGAAACGCAAGCGCACACATGGATTTCGCGCAAGAATGAAGACCAAATCAGGTCGTAAGATTTTAAATGCTCGTAGAGCAAAAGGTCGTGTGCGCCTCGCTGCTTGATGCAAGTTTATAGAAAGCAACGAAACAAAGGGGGTGCTTATAGCACCTCTTTTTTTCGCTAGAAAAAGAGTGGAGTTCTCATTTTCAACAGATTCTCGACTCCTTACAGCTGCTGATTTTGGAGAGGTTTTTCAAAATAGTTGCTGTAAAGCGGGCGACAATGCCTTTTTTCTACTTGCTGGAAAAAACAAAAATGAACAGGCTCGATTGGGCTTGGCAATTGCAAAAAAACAGCTTCGGCGTGCTGTTGACCGTAATCGGGTCAAACGCATGGCCAGAGAAGCTTTTCGTCATCAACAGCGCATGCTTGAAGGCTTGGACATTGTTGTCCTCTGTCGCTCCGGTGCTGTTGGTCTTAATAAGGTGCAAATCCGTCGCAAACTAGAACAGCTTTTCGATAAAATTGCCCATCACAACGATCGATAACACATTCAAATTACCATGGATACTCAAAGACTGATCCTAGTTATTGCACTCTCCTTTATCTCACTGCTGTTGTGGGATGCCTGGCAACTTGATTATGGTGTTGGCCAACCCGTTGCACAGTCTGAATCGCTGGGGTTACAACAGACGATAACACCGGGTGTACCTCAGCCAGAGGGACAGAAGAGCAGTGGAATACCCAATGTTGCTGTACCAGAGTCTGGAACTCTGAATCAGCCGGTTGCCTCTGCGATGCCAGTGACTCAGACAGGCGAATCGATTACGGTTGAGACAGATCTGTTGAGAGTTGTGCTCAATACTGAAGGTGGTGACCTGCATCAAATGGAGCTGATCAAGCATGGTCTAGACTCAGAGCACAGGGATCTGCCATTCCGTCTGTTGAGTGATGAGGGGCGTCAGATATTTATCACTCAGAGTGGTATTAAAGGGGCACAAGGTACAGATCAGACACAGTACCCAAGTCATCAGGCACTCTATACTACAGTACAAAATAACTATGTATTAGCCATAGGTGATGAGCAGCTGCCGGTTTCCATGGTTTGGAGTGATCCAGATAGTGGATTGAAAATCACAAAAACCTATATTTTCTATCGTGACAGCTACAAAATAGACCTGCAATATCGTATTGAAAACAGGGGAAGCAGTGATTGGAAAGGAGGGGCTTATGCGCAGCTGCTGAGAAATAGTGAAGGCCCGGAAGCTGAGAATGCCTTTATCTATACCTATACTGGAGGTGTAGTCTATACGCAGGAGGAGCTGTTTCAAAAGGTTGATTTCGATGAGATGGCCTCTACGCCACTAACCCGTTCTACAGAGCAGGGGTGGGTAGCAATGATACAGCACTATTTCCTCGGTGCTGTTATCCCTCAACAAGGGGCGAAACCAACTCTTTATACCTATGAGCCTTCACAGGGACGTTATGCAATTGGTGCGATTCTGCCAGCGGTAACAGTTGCTGCAGGGGAGACGGGTGATCTGATGATGCAGCTCTATTTGGGTCCAAAGGATCAGGACCGTATGGAGCAGATGGCACCAGGGCTGGAGTTGACGGTTGATTATGGCTGGTTGACCTTCTTGGCACAGCCTATATTCTGGGTTCTAAATCAGATTCAAGATGTGGTTGGTAACTGGGGTTTCTCCATTATCTTGCTGACAATGTTGATCAAGTTGGTCTTCTTCAAACTTTCTGAGACCAGTTACCGCTCAATGGCACAGATGCGTAAACTGACACCACGTCTGACATCGCTGAAAGAGCGTTATGGAGATGATCGTCAAAAGATGAATGAGGCGATGATGCGTATTTATCGTGAAGAGAAGGTCAATCCGATGGGGGGATGTCTTCCGATTCTGGTGCAGATCCCTGTCTTTATTGCACTCTACTGGGTACTGTTAGAGAGTGTTGAGATTCGCCAGGCGCCGTTTATACTGTGGATTCAAGACCTCTCGGCGATGGACCCTTACTATATCCTGCCGTTGTTAATGGGTGGTTCGATGTTGATTCAACAGCGCCTTAATCCAGCACCGATTGATCCAATTCAGCAGAAGGTGATGATGGTCCTGCCGATTGTCTTTACTGTATTCTTTGCCTTCTTCCCTGCAGGATTGGTGCTCTACTGGGTGGTGAATAACGCCATTTCGATTGCACAGCAGTATTATATTACCCGAAAGATTGAGGCTGCCGGATAGTTGGCTTCGAGTGGAGAGACTATCTGTGCACAGGCCACAGCCAATGGTCGTGGTGGGGTAGGGATACTTCGGGTCTCAGGAGACCGGGTAGAGGCGATAGCACAACAGATACTTGGTAAATTACCCAAGCCACGAATGGCAGAACTGCTCGATTTTATGGGAGAGCAGAGTCAGGTGATTGACCGTGGAATTGCACTCTTCTTTCCCAATCCTCACTCTTTTACTGGTGAAGATGTGCTGGAGCTGCAGGGTCACGGAGGTCCGGTGGTGATGGATCAGTTGATGCGCCGGGTACTTGCACTGGGAGCACGGGCAGCTCGACCGGGTGAATTTTCTGAACGTGCCTTTCTCAATGACAAAATGGATCTGGTGCAGGCTGAAGCAATTGCAGATTTGATCGATAGTGCCTCAGAACAGGCAGCACGATCTGCACTGAGATCCCTACAAGGTACCTTCTCCAATGAAGTGGGACGGTTGGTTGAGCAGGTAACCCGGTTGAGAATGTATGTGGAATCTTCAATGGATTTTCCGGAGGAAGAGATCGACTTTCTGACAGAGGGGGATGTGGCTAGCCGTCTACAAAAGATCATACAACAGCTGGAGCGGGTGGTTGAGAGTGCCAAGGAGGGGGTATTGCTGCAAGAGGGGTTGAAGCTGGTGATCGCAGGGCGCCCCAATGCGGGAAAATCAAGTCTCCTCAACGCGCTTTCTGGGAAAGAGTCCGCTATCGTGACGGAGATTCCGGGTACAACACGAGATCTTCTGAAAGAGCAGATTGAGATTGATGGTCTGCCGATCCATATTATTGATACCGCTGGACTCCGCGAGAGTGAAGATCGGGTAGAGCAAGAGGGGATACGTCGTGCCTGGAAAGAGATTGAACAGGCTGACCGGGTATTGCTGTTGGTAGACGATCAACTAGGGATCAGTGCTGAGGATGAGCAGACACTGCAACAGATGGGTCAAATTCCGGTTACGATTGTACGAACCAAAATTGATTTGAGTGGTGCAGAGGCCGGGCGCTATAGTGGCGAACAGAGAAGTGAAATTGCACTCTCAGCCCAGAGTGGTGCAGGGCTGGATGCACTGCGTGAGTTTTTAAAACAGCGTGCGGGTTATCAGGCAAGTGGTGAGGGGACTTTTTTGGCCCGTCGTCGCCATCTGGATGCACTACAGTATGCACGTTGTGCGCTGGAGAGGGGGAGAAAACAGTTGCAGGATTTCCATGCAGGCGAGTTATTGGCAGAGGAGTTGAGAGCAGCACAAGAGTCGCTCTCCGAGATTACAGGCGTATTCAGCAGTGATGATTTATTGGGAAAAATATTCTCTTCTTTCTGTATCGGAAAGTAGTATGAGGAGCCGTTGATGTCGACAGATTTTCTAAAAAACAGTCCAGTCCTACGGGTGGTGTTGATCTGGCTCTTGTGGGGAATACTCTCCCTGGCTCTGATTGATCTACTCTCAAAAAGTTATTTTGAGCAGTTGATGGATTGGCTTATGTCGATACCTTACCTGGCACCCGGAGACTATCTCCCACAACTCTTCTATGCGATGTTGTTCTTTATCATTGTGACGGCATTTATTCGTCTGCTCTCGTACTTCAAGATATTTCTCTACTCGACCTCTGCATTTTTTGTGATGGTCTTCTACTCCTTTGCAGCAATCTCTCCAGACAGTGAACTGTTTATCCTGATTGAAATCTTCTTTGGATTGAACAGCCCGGTCTGGGCAAAAGCGATCTACATCATCATGTGGTGTTTCTTTTTCAGTGCGGTGTTAGAGCTACTCTTTATCCGTTTCTTTTCGGTACGCCGTAGCGAACTCAATCACCACACCAGAACCGATTTTGATCTGCTTCTTCACCAACATGATCTCAACTACCGGGCAATCCAGATCTTTATCTGGGCCATTCCAACGCTCGGGTTTCTGGGAACGGTGGTTGGTATCTCATCGGCGCTGGAGAAGGCGGCAGATATGCCAACCAATTTTCTTGATCAGGTTGCCATTGAGGTGTGGTTCACCAATATCGTTCATGCGTTAGGGTATGCCTTCTATACCACTATTGCGGGCTTGGTATTGTCGACGGTAATGACTATTCTCAGCTCGTTTATCTCTTCTCTTGAAGAGCAGGAGATCAATGATCAACTCTCAAAATGGGTTATAGAGAGTGAGACCGAAGAGTAGGCTACTTTTACATGTATCAACCAAAAAATAGACTGAGTGTTTTTGGTGTAGCCAGCATGGATCTGTTTGCATCGGCCCTGGGGGCCTTTGTTATTCTCACGNTGGTCTCTCTCCCATTCTTTATGAATACTGATAAGTCAGATCAGTTAGAGCCGATGGTGGAAAAGTATGTAGAACTCTATCGTGAACGGGAGACACTACAGCAGCAGGTTGCCGCGTTACAACAGCAAAATGAGCAGATCTCGATCCAGGATATGGAGCTACTGCTGTTGGTCGATTTCTCCAACTCCTATGCAAATTTTCTCGATGGACTGGAGTATGAGCTACGGACATTGACCAACTTTTGGGAAAACCGTAACAAGAAAATTAATATTTCGCTGATTCTCTATGGTGATGGAAAGACTCGATACCCCATTCTAAAGGCCAATATCAGCTCACAAGAGAACCGTAGAGATTTATCCCAGATTGTGGATTTATTGCGACGTATCCGTAGTGAGACCTTTCAGCAAAATAACCAAAACCACCTCAATCAGGATGGGCCGGAAGCACTCCATTTGGCATTGCGCCACGCCACCAGCTTTGAATGGACACAGCCGAAAGAGCAACGCTTTGTCTTTGTCCACTATGACAACCTCTGTTACCCAAAACAGATGGAGAGCTGTGAAACTAATTTACGCACCCTCAATGAACAGGTCTCGACAGTATTTATGAAGTATACCCATACAGCAATCAGCGTAGGTCGGGAGCAGGCGATGAAGCTGGCTGAAGAGGGTCATGCTGCCTTTATCGATACGGGTCAATCCTGGACGCTACAGATATTTCACCATGCCGATACTGCTGCGGCACCACCTGAATAGAGCCACCAAAAATAGAGGTGCCCTAAACCGCTTACTCTTCTATCAGGCAGTTATTGAGCTGCTCGTGTAGTGAATCCCAGCGGGTTGCATCCTGATCAATTAACTCGATGCGAGATTCGGTTACGGGGCTGTGTTCCACGATGCTGAGTTGATCGTCAATTCGGTTGAAGAGAAAGCCGCCCCTCTCTGTCAGGATGACGGCCTTCATACGTATCACCTTAAGCTGGGATAACAAGGTGCGGATGCAGTCAAACTGAAAGGGTCGACTGTGATCAAATTGCCACCCCTGACTGGTAAACTGCTCTGCTGTCACACAGGAGTTCTGTTTTTCCTGTTCAGTAGAGCGCGTAGTGCAAAATTCAACCGGTGCGCTTTTTTCCCTATTGTGGTGGGGTAAATCGAGCCATTTGGGGTCAATCGCACCGTGAGCTACGGGATGAACCGGAGTAGAGTCTAATCCAAGATCAGAGAGATATTGCTGTAACCGTTCCAGCTCATCTTCATGGTAGAGATCTGATTTGTTGGCTACAATCAGGTCGGCAATCGTCAACTGTTGTTGAAAGGTCGGATGGTCACGATAACGCGGGTCGGAAACTTTTCGAGCATCAACCAGCGTCAGGGTGGCTCGGAGGTTCAGTACAGAGTGGTATTCCGGTTGAGAGAGCGCGCTAATAATCTGTTTGGGGTGACCCAAACCGGTTGGTTCAATCAACAGTCTGTCGGGTTGAGACTGCTTCAGTAGTGTATTCAGGGCGACCTTCAGAGGTACACTGGCAGCACAGCAGAGACAGCCACCGGGTACCTCCTGAATAGAGACCCCTCCCCGGTCTTTATGATCAATGGTCAATACGGTTCCATCTACACCGATCTCACCAAACTCATTGACCAATATCGCCCACTGTTCATGGGGTGGTTTTGAGTGTAGTAAAGAGAGGATCGCGGTTGTTTTTCCAACACCGAGAAAGCCGGTGATGATATGGGTGGGGATATTATGAAGGTGGCTTTTCAAGATAGTGTATCGGGGCAACGCAATCGGCTATTGTTTATTTGTTTCTCTGGTACGTCCGGCTCAGTTAATCGCACTGTTGAGTTGCGAGAGACTGAGATTCTGTTCGCTGCAGACGGTGCTGATATCCTTGATCAACTTATTCACTTGCCTGAAACAGAGAACCCTGTTGACGTGCGCGGGCAAAGGCCTGTAGGTAGAGCCAGATTGCGATGGCCAGCCAAAGGATATTGAGAACTGCCCCTTTCCAGAAGAGATCCCAACGGAACAGCTGTTCGAACATCACTGTACGCATACCTTCATAGGCGTGGCTGGCGGGGATCATTGCTGCAATGGGTTGCACCATCTCAGGCAGAATATCGACAGGGTAGTAGACCGCAGAGAGCGGAGCAAGGGCAAACACCAGCACCCACGCAAGACTTTCAGCCCCCAGGCCGTAACGAAGAATAAGGGCAACCACTCCGAGACCGGTGGCCCAGCCCATCACAATCAGTTGGGTGAAGAAGGCGAGCAGAGGTAACCCCATCTCGAATACATTGAAGGTATAGAGGGCGATGGCGATCAGTGCGGCTGCCAACAAGCCAATGCTGGTACGCATCAGGCTGATCACCAACAGGGCAGTGATATGTTCAGATACTTTGAGTGGTGAGACAAAGAGATGACCCAGATTGCGGGCGTACATCTCTTCGATAAAGGGCAGTGAGACCCCTAAGTGACCACGAAACAGTACATCCCACAGCATAACAGCGGCGAGCAGAACGCCACTGGCCTGTGCCAGCCAGCTACTGTGCTGGACAAAAAACTGGGAGATTAATCCCCACAGAATCATCTGCATGGCGGGCCAGTAGACCAGCTCCAATATACGAGGCCAGGAACGGCGCAGCAGATATACATAGCGCAGCACCATTGCTGCAACGCGGCTTAGAGAGAAATGGGTAGAATGGTTCATCGGCTTAATGCACACCTCGTGCAAGTTCAAGAAAGAGCTCTTCGAGAGTCTCCAGACCATACTGTTGTAGTAACTGCTGTGGGGTACCACGGTCCACAATTTGACCAGCGCGCATCAATAAGACCTGATCACAGAGACGCTCTACCTCTGGCATATTGTGTGAGGCGAGTAGTACGGTAGCACCGGTCTGTTTTACATACTGCTCCAGATGAGAGCGAATGCGATCACCGGTGTCGGGGTCGAGTGAAGCGGTGGGCTCATCGAGCAGGAGCACCTTTGGCTGGTTGATCAGAGATTTTGCCAACGAGACACGCGTCTTCTGCCCGGCAGAGAGACTGCCGTAGGGGCGCTGTAGAAATTGAGTAATATCTAACTGTTCCGAGAGCTGTCCAATCTGTTGTCTCAGGTTGGTAACACTATAGAGTCGTCCATAGACCAGCAGATTCTCTTCAACGGTGAGCCGCCCTGGAAGGTCCAGATAGGGGGAAGAGAAGTTCATATCCGGCAGTGCCTGGTAACGGTCATGGACCATATCCACCCCTAAAATATGGATGACTCCAGAATCGGGAATCAGTAGACCCAGTAGCACCGCCAGAGTTGTGGTTTTACCGGCACCGTTGCCACCCAGCAGTGCAGTAATCGAGCCTGGCTCAACTGTAAACGAGATTTTATCGACGGCACGGGTGGCATCGAAGGTACGCAGTAGTTGCTCGACTTTGATCGCATATTGAGAAGAGTGTGTAGTCATCAACAGTGAATGTAAGCGGGGTGGTACATTCAGTGGTTCAGAGAGCTGTCAGCCATGATCTGCCTCACTCTCTTTTCTGATCAGTTCAAAAATCTCAAATGCAGCATCTTCAATTTGCTCGGATGACTGTTTTGCACCCTCCAGAATGGTCGCCATCTGCTGTTGCAGTGAGCCGAGCTGTTCCACCGCAAGGAACGGTAACAGTGATTGCACCTCTTGCGGTTGGGTAGAGAGCAGTGTGGCAGGGAGGTCATCCACAGAGATGGGGCTATTTTCACGCATCATTGAGGCGATGAGCCGGTTTTCCAATATCTCTTTATGGATTTTACGTTCAGCTCTGTCACGCTCAATCTGCTCGATAAAGGCACTCTCTTCACCCGCATGGCGTAGTAGTGTCTCCTCAAAGAGGGTTAACAGACGGGATAGCGCCTGTTTCTCTTTGGGTAGATCGATGCAGAGGGTCATACAGTCGTTATAACAGTTTGCCATCTCTGAAATCAGCTCCATCAACTGCTCTGCTTCAGCCTTCTCGGGCAGTTTGGAGACCTTTGCGACTACGGTCTCAAACTGTTTGTGAAAAGTTTGCTGCTCCGCCTTGTCTTTCTCGCGAGCCTCAACCACCTGATGGTGTACGACATCACGCTCCCCATCCGGGAATAGCGGGTTTTTAAATTTACGAATAAGCTGCTGTTCCCAGCAACCAGGATTTTTACTGAAATTGGGGGATCGATTCATCTTCTATAGTATAATTGACTGTTTATCCTTGTGGTCACATCTTGTAACCATCTGGCTTGCCTGCAAGGCTACAACGATTTCTATTCTGATACTGGACCACTTTGATGCCAAATTCCATCGAAAATCTGCGCAATGTCGCAATTATTGCACATGTCGACCACGGGAAAACCACCCTGGTTGATCAACTGTTACAGCAATCCGGCACCCTAGAGGTGCGTGGTGAGGCCGAAGAGCGAGTCATGGACTCAAATGATCTGGAGAAGGAGCGTGGTATTACCATCCTCTCCAAGAATACCGCGATTCGCTGGAATGGCTACCGCATCAATATTGTGGATACGCCGGGACATGCGGACTTTGGAGGTGAAGTGGAGCGTGTACTCTCCATGGTTGACTCTGTTCTGCTGTTGGTTGATGCTGTAGAGGGGCCGATGCCACAGACCCGTTTTGTGACGCAGAAGGCGTTGGAGCGTGGACTCTGTCCTATGGTGGTTGTGAATAAAGTGGACCGCCCCGGTGCGCGCCCTGACTGGGCGGTTGATCAAACCTTTGACCTGTTTGATCGTTTAAATGCAACGGATGAGCAGCTTGATTTTCCTGTGGTCTATGCTTCTGCGTTACAGGGTTTTGCCAGCCTTGATGCTGAGGTGCGTGAAGGAGATATGACCCCTCTGTTGGAGTCGGTTGTCAAACATGTGAAACACCCGGATGTAGATGCAACAGGGCCATTCAGAATGCAAGTGAGCGCACTTGACTACTCTAGTTATGTAGGTGTTATCGGAGTGGGTCGTATTGAGCGTGGTAGTGTGCGCAGCAACTCTAATGTCACCATTAGTTCGGTAGACAGCAGTAAGCGTAATGGTCGTATGTTACAGGTACTTGGTTTTTACGGTTTGGAGCGTGTTGAGGTTGAAAGTGCCTCTGCGGGAGATATCATCGCTTTTACCGGTATTGACGGACTGAAAATTTCAGACACCATCTGTGATCCAAATTATGTAGAGGCGTTGCCCCCGCTCACAGTGGATGAACCCACCCTGAGCATGACTTTTCAGGTCAACAACTCCCCATTTGCGGGGCTCGAGGGCAAGTATGTCACCAGTCGCAATATCAGAGAGCGGTTGGATCAGGAGTTGATCCACAATGTAGCACTACGGGTTGAGGAGACGGAAGATCCAGACAAATTCCGTGTATCAGGTAGAGGTGAGCTACACCTCTCTATTTTGATCGAGAATATGCGTCGTGAAGGCTATGAGTTGGGCATCTCTCGCCCAGAGGTGATCATTCGAGAAATTGAAGGTGTAGTCAGCGAACCCTATGAGAGTATGACCGTTGACGTGGAAGAGAATCACCAGGGCAGCGTGATGGAGAAACTGGGTGAGCGTAAAGGTGAACTGAAGGATATGGTGCCTGATGGCAAAGGGCGTATTCGCCTGGACTACATGATCCCGTCACGTGGCCTGATCGGCTTTCGTACCGAATTTCTCACTGCTACATCTGGTACAGGCTTGATCTACCACTCTTTTGACCATTATGGACCGAAAGTAGAAGGGAAGATTGGTGAGCGCCATAATGGTGTGCTGATCTCCAATGGAAGAGGCAAGGCACTTGCCTATGCACTGTTTAATCTACAAGAGCGGGGACGTCTCTTCATTGGCCATGCCGAGGAGGTGTACGAGGGGATGATTGCTGGTATTCACTCACGAGATAATGATCTGGTGGTTAACCCGCTCAAGGCCAAACAGCTCAATAATATTCGTGCTGCAGGCACAGATGAAAATCTGATACTCTCGCCACCAATCCGCATGACACTGGAGCAGGCACTGGAGTTTATTAATGATGATGAACTGGTGGAGGTGACCCCAGAGTCGATCCGTATTCGTAAGAAGTTGCTGACCGAGAACGAACGCAAGCGCGCGGGCAGGCTGTAAATCTCTACTCTATTGACTTGCTCAGCATAAACCGAGTTACTGGAGAAAAGTGATGAGCCATTCCGATGTGCAGTCCCAAATCCTGGAGGCCTTCAACTTTCGTCACGCCACCAAAGTGTTCGACCCGGAGCGCAAGATCAGTGAGAGTACGTTCAATACTCTGCTGGAGACAGCGCGCCTCTCTCCCAGCTCTTTTGGTATGGAGCCGTGGCAGCTACTGGTGGTGCAAAATCCAGAGAAGCGGGAGCTGTTGCGTGAATTTACTTGGGGGGCCAATGGGGCAACCAATGGCAGTGAAGGGCAGTTGCGTACCGCCAGCCACTACGGCATCTTTCTGGTCCATACCGGGATGACGATGACCCACCACTCCGACTATATTCAGAACCATCTGAAAAATGTAAAACAACTACCGGATGAGGTTGTGGATGCATATGGTGGTTTTTATCAGAAGTTTCAGGAGCATGATTTCCATATTGAGGGAGATCGTCAGATCAGCGACTGGGCGGCACGTCAGGCCTATATCGCACTGGGGAATATGATGACCGTAGCGGCAATGATGGGGATCGACTCCTGCCCGATTGAGGGTTTTGAGATGGACAAGACCATTGCGGTGCTGGAGGAGCATTTTGGTGTTGATCCAAAGCGGTACCAGCCTGCGGTACAGATCGCCTTTGGCTATCGGGCTGGTGAGCCGCCTCACCCCAAAACCCGTCGCTCAATGGATGAGGTGGTGCGTTGGGTTCCCTAAATTATAATAATCAAAAAGCGTGTTATTAATATTTTCTATTTTTTGCTATGCAGAGAGGCTGCTGAGAGAGCAGAGAAGAGTGACTAAATGCATTAAAGAGCCGACTGCTATACTGTTGGCTCTATAGGTTGACTGGATGTATACCATGCGGATTGAACTGGAACCGTTACAACAGCTCATCATTGAGAGTGCAGAGCAGGAGATCCTGCCGCGCTATCAGAAGATCGAGAGCAGCGCCAAAGCGGATGGTACTCTGGTCACAGAGGCAGATATCGGGATGCAACGCCGGGTCAGTGATGCGCTCTCTCAACTATATCCGGGAGTCCCGTTTCTGGGAGAGGAGATGTCTGCAGAGGCACAACAGCAGTTGTTGGATAACTCCAGTGCAGGGATCTGGTGTCTGGACCCGTTGGATGGTACCTCCAACTTTGTTGCCGGAATGCCCTGTTTTGCAGTCTCACTCGCCTATCTACAGGCTGGTGAGACCCAACTGGGGATTATCTACGATCCGATTCGACAGGAGTGCTTCTCCGCACAGAAGGGGGTGGGAGCATGGTTGAATGGCAAGCCACTGTCACTCAATGCAGCGGCTATAGAACTGGCTGACTGCGTTGCGATGGTCGATCTCAAACGGCTACCTGCAACCTTGGCCTGTAATTTGGCAACCCAACCCCCTTTCCGTTCACAACGCAGTATCGGCAGTGTAGCACTGGATTGGTGCTGGCTCGCAGCCGGTCGACTTCAGCTCTATCTGCATGGGGGACAGCGCTTGTGGGACTTTGGTGCGGGTCGACTGATCTTTGCCGAGGCGGGGGGAAACTTCAGCTTGGCAGACGAGATCAAACAGTCGGCGGGTTATACTCAGGATCTGCAACCCAAGGTGGCGAAGGCTGCACTCAATCTACAGTTGTTTGAACAGTGGGTTGAGTGGATTGAAGTGCATCAATAAGATGTTCAGTTGTGGTATCCAATATTCATAGAACATGAAACAATAGCGCCATGAATATTGTAGTGATTGATAAACAGAATCTACCGGAAGGGGTGGAGTTTCCCTTTCTTGAAGCCCCCAAGTATGGTTGGGTGGAGCGGGCCAATGTTGCAGAGGAGGAGTTGGCTGAGCTGGCGTGGCGTTCTCACGTGTTGGTGACTACCGCGACCCGAATTAGCGGGTTTATCATTGAGAAGCTACCTCTACTAAAAATGGTAGCGATTGTTGGTGATTGTGCAGATAAAAGCTGTGATCTGGTTGATTATGAGGCTGCAGCGGCACGGGGAATCGAGATTGCCCATGTACCTGGAGGGGGTGTTGCCACTGCTACAGAGGCAGAGCAGTGTATGGCTGAGGTGGTGCGTAACATTGATGCGATGATGACAGGAAATTCAGTGAATTTGCTGTAGTACAGTTCAACTTCATATAGGGCTCTATTTCAGGGTGGCCGCGCTGTAGCAGTGTCTGCTCAAACACAGAGCGGGTAGCTGAAGCGGATTCACACATCAGGAAGTCCTTTATTGCACAATAGTAATTTTTANCCATCACTAGTACTCCGACAACATTGTTTTGACCGNCTCAGTAAGGCTGAATGGGGCCATCTGCTTCGTTGTCGGAGTACTAGGGATCATTATATTCGGTTTTTGACCTCCAGGATCTTGCGCCGTTGACGCTTATCGGGACGTCGGTCCCGCTGATTATAGGCATGTACCTCTAACCGCTTCTGTTCTGAAATGGCTTGTCGATCCTTGAGGCTCTTTTCAGATTCACGATAAAGCTGTTGCGCTTCGCTGGCGGGACGTCGCTGTTTATTGATCCCCTCCACAAAGACCTCAAAAAATGTCTCCCCACGCCGAATTTCCAGGCGATCACCTATTTTGATGGTTCGGGAAGGTTTGATCCGATGACCATTGAGATGCACCTTACCCCCAGAGATGGCATCCGTAGCAAGTTTACGGGTCTTGAAAAAGCGTGCAGCCCAGAGCCACTTATCGAGTCTTAATGGTAACTCTTC
>DUYW01000024.1 GCA_013349825.1 Gammaproteobacteria bacterium
GTATCCACTCCGTGCCCTGGGTTCTCAACTGCTTCAGTCAAATGGATACGTTCCCCTTTCCATAACACTCTTAACTGCTCAAGAGATTCCTGCGTCTCAATAGGGCTTGCCGGCCACGCCGCAAAACGCCGTAAAAATCCGACACGATAGGCATAAAGCCCGATATGGCGTACATTATTTCTGGGCACAGCCTGCTCAGGCATGGAAAAACTATCACGATCCCATGGAATCGGGGCACGACTGAAGTAGAGTGCATACCCCTGCTCATCCATCACCACCTTAACCGCATTGGGATTAAACAGGGTCTGTCGATCAGAAATCGCCTGAAACAGTGTAGTCACTGAGGCATCTTTATGTGCTTCCATATCGGCAGCAACCTGTTGTACGAGAGAGGCAGGCATCTGTGGCTCATCCCCTTGCAGATTAACCACAATTTCCTCTTCATTCAGCCCCATCTGCTCCACCACTTCTGCCAGGCGATCCGTCCCGGAGGTGTGATCTGCACGCGTCATCCTGACTTCACCACCCAGTGCCCGGATCACCGTTTCTATTCTCTCATCATCAGTGGCAACACAGACACGATCCGCTCCACTGGCAATTGCCCTCTGCCAAACATGTTCAACCATAGGGCGCCCATTGATGGGGAGCAGTGGCTTACCCGGTAGACGACTGGAACCGTAGCGAGCCGGAATAATGACGGTAAAGCCCATTCAGGAGTCCAGTTTCTCTATTTCGTCTAAGGACAGCTCACGTGCCTCCTCTTCCAGCATGACGGGTATATCGTCCCGTACCGGATAGGCCAAACGGTCCGCTCGGCAGACCAACTCTTGCTCTGACTTGCGATACAACAGAGGCCCTTTACAGAGTGGACAGACCAGAATATCAAGTAACTTTTTATCAACCATTGTTGCCTTCTTTTTATCTTTTTGAAGAGTACTTCTAACAATTCCAAAACAAGCACTTTGACTTATCCGGAGTTATTGGAGATGCCCTTCATCGTAAGTTGTCCACCCTTCCTCCGACAACGGGAAAGGGGCTGGAACATAAAGTAATTTATAAAATTATTAATCTATATTTAAGGAACCTCTGAATAAGTCTGTGCAAAATAAATCGTGCTCATAGCGTCCAAGATCAAGGCGAAGATATTGGGTGCTATGGGCGCGAGGCAATTGTTCATGACTTATTCAGAGGTTCCTTAACGATTATACATTTGATTTATTTGATTTAATTTTTGTTTCAGTAACTGTTTCAAACCTTGATCCACTTCCGCATGTACCGGGGCAACCCAGACCTTCACAGTCAGTAAGTCTTGAAACGGAACACACTTCACCGCATCTTTCTCGGTTGTGACAACAGGGTAATCATCCATAAATTCAAAGTTTTCACTATTATACTGATAGTGGTCTGGGTACGGGTGAGGAATTACCTCTAACCCTGACTCCTCAAGTTGTTTAAAAAAGCGCTCTGGATTACCAATTCCGGCAACTGCATGAACTTTCTGGCCGCAGAGCTCTGCAAGTAAAATGGTCTGGTTTTTATCTCTCAACAGATAAAGGGACTCCAGCACCAGTTGCATTGAGTAACCTCTGCCATTCCCACCATCCATTCCATTGTAGACAACCGCGTCAACCTGCTGCAAACGGGATAATGGCTCACGCAGTGGACCTGCAGGAAGACAGAGACGGTTACCAAAATTGCGTTGATGATCAACAACAACAATCTCAAGATCACGTTGCAACCGATAATGTTGTAACCCGTCATCAGCAACAAGAACTGTTGCCCCACGCTCTACTGCATAAGCCGCTGCTGCCGCACGATCTCTTGCCACCACAACAATGGCTCCGGTACGCTGTGCAATTAACAGCGGCTCATCCCCTACCTCAGCCGGGTGAGCCTCTGGCTGCACTTCAAGCAGGCGCTGTTCATCCTCACGCCCATACCCCCGGCTGACCACTGCCGGTTTAAAGCCAAGCTGTTTAAGCTCATCCACCAATGTAACCACCAGAGGTGTCTTACCGGTCCCGCCCACACTCAGATTTCCAACCACAACCAATGGTACCGAGGGACGATAGCGTTCAAACAGTCCCCACTGATACCCCCAGCGGCGTAACACGACAATCGAGCAAAAAAGTAGTGACAATGGACTCAGCACTATCCGAGACACGATTGAGGCCACACCCCCACCATACCAGGTCTGCTCAACCCACTGCTGCAACCCGCTCTGCAGCCACTTTTTTGCCCCTGATCGACTCAAGGCTGTGGCTCTGTTGCAATTGACAAGTTGAGCAGACGTAATTTCCTGGCAACATCCATCACCTCAACCACCGCACCATGAGGCGCCTCTCTGTCTGCGCGTAACAGCAGTGGGTGCTCCTGACCATCAGATGAAAGCGTTATTAGTGCGCTCTCCCAACTCACATCAGGATATGCTGTCAATGTTGTAACCCCCTGCTGATCGATGGTGATTATGGTCGGTTCCAGTAGTGGGCGATCATCACGACTCTCTGTAGAGTGGAGGTCAACCTTGAGACGTGACTCTTTCTCAAAGGTTGTGGTCAACATAAAAAAGATCAATAGTAGAAAAACCACATCGATCAACGGTGCCAAATTGATATCCAGCTGCTCTTCAGAGCGGTTTCGTAATTTCATTTCAGTCAACGCCAAACTCAGGGCGGTTATCCGGGTAGCGACTCTCTTCCCGTTGACCATGCATGACCTCGACGACCCGGATTGCCGCCTGCTCCATATCTACCACCAGCTCATCGACTCTTCGCTTCAGATGACGGTAGAAAATAAGACTTGGGATCGCTACAGCTAGACCCACTGCTGTAGTAATCAAGGCCTCTGATATTCCGGTCGAGAGAATGGTTGGGTCACCCACCCCACTCAGGGTAATTGCATCAAACACCTTGATCATCCCGATCACAGTCCCCAGTAGTCCGACCAGTGGTGCCCCGGCAGCGATTGTGCCCAAGGTGCTGAGATATCGCTCCATCTCATGCACCTCATGCCGACCTGCCTCTTCCAGACTCTCTCGCATCACCACGCGTGAGTGGTTTCGATTCAGTAATCCTGCTGCGAGCATGCGCCCCAGAGGAGAGGAGCGCTGTAGCCACTCAATATTCTCCTGATACAGTGCATGCTGTTGGTGCCATTGAAGAATCTGCTCGACCAGATTTGAGGGGACCACCACACTTCTGCGTAGCGCCCAGTAGCGCTCCGCTATGATGGCTGCTGACAGTATTGAGCCAAACAGCAGCGGGAGCATCAACCACCCCCCAGAATTCAGTAGATTAACCATAAAGAGTGAACCATAGAGCTAAAAATCAAATTCTACCAATAATCACCTATGCGGCACCCCCTATTCATTAAGATTGAGCGAATCACTCCATATTTTCAGGTTTGAACTGCGCCATCCACTGACCTTGGAGCGCTGACCCAGCTCAATCGTCACAGCCCCATGCTCTGCAGTACTCCAGAGTTCAACCCCTGCGGCACGATAACGTTCAACCACATCAGCCCGCGGCAATCGATAACGGTTACGATACCCCACCGGTACCACTCCCCATTGCGGCGAGAGTGCATCAATCCACTCAGCAGTGGATGAGGTATTACTACCATGATGTGGGACCACCAGCCCATCCACATTGAGTTTCTGCCTGAACTTCTGTTTGAATTCCTGTGAATACCGCTCCAGTAGTGCTCTCTCAGCAGGTTTTTCTATATCACCTGTTAATAACATCGACTCCCCACCCGCCTCAATTCTCACCACACAGGATGCATCATTCCCTTCAAACTGGTTTCTGCTCAATGGATGAATCACCTCTAGCAATACGCCATCCCACTGCCATTTCATTCCTGCCTCACAAAAGCGGGAATTTTCTACACGTTGAGGCACTGATGAGATTGCCTCAACCACTGGAAAGCGCTCAAGCACTCGATCCATCCCACCAATATGGTCCCGGTCATCATGTCCGATCACCAATAGATCCACTTTATTCCAGCCACGTGCCTGTAAAAATGGGTTGACTACAGCACTTCCTGCATCAAAGGTTGAGGAGAAACGGTCACCTGTATCATAGAGCATCACTCTGGAATGGCTCTCAACCACCACAGCAAGCCCCTGCCCTACATCCAGCACGCTCACCCGCGCCTCTCCAGGGTCTGGGCGCTCTGCAGGCAACCCATAAAGGGGTAACAGGGCGATCAACCCCAGCCAGCGCCCTCTCCCTAAAGCGGGTGTCAACAGCACCCCTGTACCAACCAGCGCCAACACTACACTCCAAAGCGGAGGAGTATGGAAATTGAATGATGCGTAATGCAAATTTGATAATCCATGTAGCAAAACCAGTAGAGGCCTCATCAGTTGAGCTGCAAGTTCAATCAACAGATCTGCCCCCGGTAGTGACAGCAATTGCAACACAACAGAAGAGAGGGTAACGGGAACAACCAGCAGACTCACCCAGGGCACAGCAATCAGGTTTGCAACCGGAGCAATCAGTGACCCCTGCCCAAACAGATAAAGCAGAACAGGCATCAGTCCAACCAGTAGCACCCCTTGCAATAGAATCAATGTCATCCACTTAGGCTGCTCTGACCGTTTGGGCAGCCCATACAGTATCCATCCAACCGCACCAAACGAGAGCCAGAACCCTGCAGAGAGCGGGGCAAACGGGTCAAAAAACAGCAGTGCCACCAACGCAGCCCAATAGACACTCCAACGATGTGCTGCGCGTCTCAACAGAATCAAACTCATCACCACAGCCACCATCACCAGTGCCCGCTGTGTTGGAATCGAGAACCCGGCCAGTGCCGCATAGCCGATTGCACCACTCAGGCCGGCAATCGCTCCCATCTGTTGCGCAGGCAGATAGAGCAGTAGCGGTGGAATCATCGACCAGAGCCATCGAAACAGAAAAAAGAGCACTGTTGCAACCAGTCCAACATGCAGACCTGAAATTGCCATCAAATGGCTGGTGCCCGTCTGTCTTAGCACCTCCCACTGCCGGGGGGATATCGCTTGTCGATCACCCACTGCCAGTGCAGCCAACAGGGCCACGGAATCCTGCGTTTTCACACCACGTTCCTGTGGCTGTAATGACGATGAACGATCAACCTCCAAATCGCGACGGATCGTTTTTGAGACTCTTTCGCGAATGGACTCCCCTTCTGGATCACCACTCAAGAGGCGGTTTTTATCACTGTTTCGAACATATCCTGTAGCCCGGATATTGTGCTGAAACAACCACTGTTCCCAATCAAAGCCACCAGGGTTTCTGAAACCGTGCGGCCTTTTCAGCCGAACAACCAACTGCCAACGCTCTCCGCTCTGTAGCGCCATCGCCCCCCGATACCAGCCAAGCCGAACCTTGGCCGGGAAGTGGATCCTCTCCCCATTATGTCTCATCGATTCAATCTGAAACAGAAAACGCATCGATGTCTCACCACGTTGCTCTGGCAGATCGAGCACGGTACCGGTCAACTCAACATCCCTTCCCTCAACAGTATTTGGCAATACCACAGAGAGACGTAGTTCAGCCTGAAATGCTGCCCAGAAAAAACCCAACAGAAACCACAGCAGTGGGCGCACCGCCTCAACCTTGCTGGCCACCACCATCAACGGTAACAACAGGGCCACCCAGCGAAAACCGGGAAGTTGGGCGAGGCTAAAGAGAGTTACAACACCACACAATAACGGTACTGCTGAGAGCAGCAACGGTGGAAAACTATTTTGATTAAATTTGATTTTTACCACACTGAACCTGTTGAGTCTGCTGCTATAATCTTAAACCATGCCCAAGAAGTTGATTCAGCGTTATCTCCCCGATCACCAGAAGGTGAAGGAGCATAAACACCTCCAAATCTTCGGCTCACTGCTCCACTCTCCAGGGCTCTGGCATCTGAATCGTCGTTCAATCTCCGGGGCATTTGCCATTGGCCTGCTGATCGCGTGGGTCCCGGTCCCATTCCAGATGGTACTGTCTGCTGCAACTGCAATCTACTTTGGCGTAAACCTGCCCATTGCGGTGGGTCTTGTCTGGATCAGCAACCCTTTCACGATGCCACCACTCTTTATGTTTGCCTATTGGGTGGGTGCCAGCGTCTTGAACACCCCCCCTATTTTGGTTGAGTTTGAACTCAGCTTCAGCTGGCTGCAGAATATCCTGCCTCTCATTTGGAAACCTTTTCTTTTGGGGTGCCTGATCAACGGTCTCACCAGTGCGCTGCTAGGCTACTACGGAATGCGCACCTTTTGGATATGGCACGTACAAAAACAGTGGAAACAGCGCTCTGTCCGTGACCAAAAGAAGAGCCTCTAAGCCTCACTTAAAACACCATCGATCAACACCACACGACGGTCCATCTGTTGTGCCAAGTCAAGATCATGAGTCACCAGAATCAGTGCGGTACCCACTTCACTATTGAGTTTCAGCATCAACTCATAGACCTGTTGTGCACTCTCCCGGTCGAGATTTCCAGTCGGCTCATCGGCAAGCAGTACTGCTGGTTTTCCAATCAGTGCTCTTGCAACGGCTGCCCGTTGCCGTTCACCTCCCGAGAGCGCTGCTGGTTTATGGTGCAGACGGTGCCCGAGCCCCACCCGTTGCAGTATCTCAACTGCAGCGACTTCAACGGCAGTACGGGAGAGTGATTGACTTCGATTACGTCCAATCAACAAGGGTAGTGAGACATTCTCCAGTGCCGTAAATTCAGGCAACAGATGGTGAAACTGATAGACAAAACCGAGTGTCTGGTTGCGCAGCTCACTACGACGATTTTCAGAGAGGCTCGCAAGATCTGTTCCAGCAATCTCGACCACTCCCTCTGTGGGGCTGTCCAACCCACCCATCAAGTGAAGCAGTGTCGATTTTCCTGAACCTGAGGCCCCGACAATTGCGACCTTCTCCTCTGTTTTCAGGGCAAAATCAACCGCCCGTAATACCTCAACCCGGTTCTCACCATCCTCGAATGAGCGTGAGAGCTGCCGACAGCTGAGAATCTCTTTATTATTCATAACGTAACGACTCCGCCGGTTGCACCCGAGAGCCCTTCCAGGCGGGATAGAGGGTAGCCAACAGACTTAAGGCCAGTGAAACGCCCGTTATTGTGACCACATCAGACCAACGCAGATCCGAAGGAACGCTACTGATGTAATAGACCTCGGCTGAGAGAAACTCAGTCTCAAACATGTGTTCAATCGCCGGGATGATTTGCTCAATATTCAGCGCTAACGAGATGCCGCCAACCAGTCCCAGCAGGGTTCCGATTACACCAATCAATGCCCCTTGTGCCATAAAGATGGTCAAGATATCGGAAGGACGGGAGCCAAGGGTGCGTAAAATCGCAATATCTGCTGCCTTGTCGGTTACCACCATCACCATAGTGGAGACAATATTGAAAGCAGCCACCGCAATAATCAAGGTAAGGATGATAAACATGACCCGCTTCTCCATCTGAATTGCCCGGAAAAAGTTAGCATGCTGCTTGGTCCAGTCGGTCACCCGAAAACCTCGTCGTGTATCTTCGGCGATCTCTCTGGAGATCTGCGGCGCACGGAACATATCCTGTAGGCGTAACCGTACACCAGTCACTCCACGTCCCATTTTCAGCAGTACCCCACTATCTTGTAACGAAAGCAGCGCCAGAGCACTATCAAATTCATGCATCCCCACCTCAAAGATACCACTAACGGTAAAGCGTTTAACACGTGGGACCAATCCGGCAGGAGTTACACTCCCTTTAGGTACCATCAAGGTAACCCGATCCCCTACCGTAACCCCTAATCGCATCGCCAATTCAGCTCCGAGCACAACATTGAAACGTTGTTGGTGCAGTGACTGCAGTTCACCTGAAACCATGTGTCCAGCCACTTCCGAGACGCTCTTTTCTCGATCCACATCAATCCCGCGCACCATGACTCCGACACTTTGATTACCGCTGGCCAACATCCCCTGCCCTTCTATATAGGGAGCTGCTCCCATCACTTCGGGGTGCTGCAGTGCGCTCTCTGCTACCTCCTGCCAGCGCTGGAGATCACCCTCAACCCCCAACAGGCTGGCGTGGGCGGCCATACCCAACATCCGCTCCCGCAACTCCTTCTCAAAACCGTTCATCACCGAGAGCACCGTAATCAGCGCCATCACCCCCAACGCAATCCCCAACATCGAACTGAGTGAGATAAATGAGATAAAGTGATCTTTTCTCTTTGCACGGGTATAGCGTAGTGCAATCTGTAACTCTAGCAGACGTGGCACGTTAATAGATTCCTGAATAGTTCACTTAAATGAGTCCGTTAATCATCCATTTTTAACCACCAGCCATTGCAAATACGAGATCATGAGGTAGCGGCTGCATGAAATTCATCATGATGGTTTTCAATATGAGCAAACAGCTCTTCATCAATTTCCTCTCTGGAGACCATGCCACGCATTATTTTCATCGCATGGTCAAGTTCCATCGGTGGACGATAGGGGCGGTTCTGAAGCAGCGCCTGGAAGATATCAGCAATCACCAACACTCGTGCCTCTGTTACAACCTCATCCCCTGAAAGCCCCCGAGGATACCCTGTTCCATTCAACTTCTCATGGTGCATTCTGGCCCACTCTGCAATCTCTTCCAGACCACCCATATTTTTCAAGATGTGCCACGAGTCTTCCGAGTGAAACTCAATCTTTTTACGCTCATCGGTATTCAAGACCTCCGTCTTGTCGAGGATCTCATCTGGAACACGTAGCTTGCCAATATCATGAAACAGGCCCGCAATCTGAATCATCTCCACTTTTTGCTCATTAAACCCCGCCTTTTCCGCCAGCAGCGATGCTACTTGAGCAGTAAATTGAGAGTGTTCATGGGTGAAGTGGCTCTTGGCATCCACCACATGGGAGAAGGTGGTAGCAATTTGCATCAAACCGGTAAAATCCAATGTCGAGTCACCATATTGTACCGCTTCATTTTTCAGGCACTCATTCAGCACCACACGACTCTCCAGCCCCGCCCAGAAGAGACGCTTTGAGGTCGCCAACCTCAGGACCTCTACCCCCTCCGGAGCAAACATCAAACCGGACTGCTCTGCTAACCGTTCCACCAGCCACTCCTGCTCCGATTGAGTAGCAGATGGATTGTGAGCCATCAAAACATCCAGCCGGTCTGCCAAAAAAATAAGATTGCTGTAGAAGGCTTGTTGAGGGTCAACTTGTTCAAAATCGATCTGTTGCCAATGATCATGATGGTAGCGAACCATCAGTGCCAGGTGTGCATAGGCTGGAATTGAACGAATAATGGCCTCTCCAGTCATACAGTGCTGAACCGCATTCGGCACATCCATCGTGGCCGTCAATAGACTGTGTGCCACGGTCGATGAGACACCAACATCATGCAACAAACCTGCCTCAATCAGCTCCTGTTGCAACTCCGACGAATAACCTAACTCATGGGCTAAGCGCCACACGATGTACCCTACACGGTGCCCATGGTAGAAATCATCAATACCGACATATCCCAGCAATTCAGACAGCACCAGGGTTGCCTCACGCCGATTGATCTGCATCGATTTCATAAGCTGATAATAATCCTTATCTGAATGTAGTTTAAAAGAGGAGAAAACAGAAAGAGTCTGCTCAGCCATAATCTGGCTCTGAAACAGGATCTAAAGGGTACCTCTAACAACGATTGAAATAGTAACTCTTAAAACAGCAAATTACACAGTAAATTCCATTTCCACACTGTAATCACCTTTTACCGTGGGTGCATTGTAGAATGTAAAGCCTCGTCATATCGGGGTTAAAAGTGTATTGGGCTATAGGGA
Source organism: Gammaproteobacteria bacterium (assembly GCA_013349825.1). Lineage (GTDB taxonomy): Bacteria > Pseudomonadota > Gammaproteobacteria > Thiopontia. The sequence goes on from DUYW01000024.1 coordinate 9,806, forward strand.
ACCCTATTGTCGGATACGTTACAATAGAGTGATGTCTGGATTCGATCAACCACACACCTCTATTCTTCAACCCCCTCTTCCCAAAAGTCCCGGTGATAAAATTCATTGGGCACAACTCTATGGAAGTGCCAGTGGGTTACTGATCAGCCGTGCCGCCTCGATTGCAGATAGTCCACTGCTGGTGCTGCTGCCAGACACCACGGCTGTCAACACCTTTGAGAATACTCTGAAATTCTATACAGCAGGGGAAAGCTTTCCAGTTCTGACCTTTCCAGATTTAGAGATGCTCCCCTATGACAGACTCTCACCGCACCCCGATATTACTTCACGTCGGTTAGAGGTGATGACCCGACTCCCCACCCTGAAACAGGGCATTATCCTCGCCTCTGTACAGGCTGCAATGCAACGAGTCCCTCCTCAACGCTACATTGATCAACACGCCTTCAACCTCTCAACGGGAGAAGAGCTGAACCGGGATGCCCTGCGCTTGAGATTGGAACAGGGCGGTTACCACGCCGTTTCACAGGTGATGGAGCACGGCGAGTATGCATTCCGTGGATCGATCATTGATCTTTTCCCGATGGGCTCCTCCACCCCTTACCGCATCGATCTATTTGATGATGAGGTCGACACCCTTCGGCTATTTGACCCGGAGAGTCAACGTACTACACAACAGGTCGATGCTATTCATCTACTCCCTGCAAGAGAGTTTCCACTGAGTGAATCGGGTATCCGCAGTTTCAGACAGAATTGGCGTGCCACCTTCGACGGTGATCCTCAAAAGAACGCCATCTATCGGGATATCAGTCAAGGCCTGGCCCCTTCGGGAATTGAGTACTATCTGCCACTCTTTTTTGACCACTGTGCAACCCTCTTTGATTATCTCCCACAGAACCACCTTCTGGTCTGTGATGAACACATTGAGCAGAGTGCCGACCAGTTCTGGGAGGAGATTGATGATCGCTATCGAGATCAATCCTTTGATACCTATCGACAGGTGTTACCTCCTGAGCAGATTTTTTTGAAAACGGACCAACTGTTTGGAAAGTTCAAACAATCTGCGGTAGCCCAACTGGAACAGTTTGAGACCGACCGTCATGCAGGTCATTATAACTTTTTAAGCCGTAAACCGATGCAACTGGGGATGCCTGCGCGCAGTGCAGACCCGCTACAGCGGCTTAACCATTTTACGGCTCACTTCAAAGGCCGTGTCGCCATTGCCGCTGAGTCAGCAGGACGTAGGGAGGCCCTGTTAGAGCTGTTTCATGGACGCTCAATCTATCCACAAGTGGTTGCACAGTGGGGTGATTTTTTACAGGGGGATGCACCACTCTCTATCGTAGTCACCCCCATTGAGGAGGGGTTACTACTCGGCCATGATGAAGAGGAGAGCGCAGTCGCTCTTATCACAGAGGCACAACTGTTTGGCGAACAGGTTCTGCAACGGCGGCGGCGCAATAAAAAACGGGGGGTGAGCGGTGACGCAGTCATTCATCACCTCTCAGAGCTTCAACCAGGCGCACCTGTAGTCCATCTCGACCATGGTGTTGGACGCTATAAAGGGTTGGTCTCTCTGGATGCTGGTGGTTGTCTGGCAGAGTATCTGTTACTCGAATACACCAATAACGATAAACTCTATGTTCCTGTCACCTCTCTCCATCTGATTGGGCGTTATACCGGCACCGATCCTGAGCGTGCACCAACCCACCGGCTTGGTAGTGAACAGTGGTCCAAAGCACGTAAAAAAGCCGCTGAAAAAGTGCGTGATGTAGCCGCAGAGCTGCTGGAGATTTATGCACGTCGTGCCGCCAAACAGGGATATGCCCTTGCTCAGCCAGACCTGGAGTATCAACAATTTTCTGCTCAATTTGCCTTTGAAGAGACCCCGGATCAGGCCGATGCAATTGATGCTGTAATTGATGACCTGACCGCTGAACAGCCAATGGATCGCCTGGTATGTGGTGATGTCGGATTCGGGAAGACCGAAGTGGCGATGCGAGCGGCCTTTTTAACCGTACAGAGTGGACGACAAATCGCTGTACTGGTCCCGACCACGTTACTGGCACAGCAGCACTATGAGAATTTCCGGGACCGTTTCGCAGACTGGCCCTTCAGGATAGCCGTCCTCTCTCGCTTTAAAACTAAAGGTGAGACCGAGGAGACCCTGAAAGGGCTTGCTACGGGTCGGGTTGATATTGTTATCGGAACCCACAAACTAATCCAGAAATCGGTACAGTTTGATAATTTGGGTATGGTGATTATTGATGAGGAACACCGTTTTGGCGTTCGCCAGAAAGAGCAGTTCAAAAAGCTGAGAGCCGAAGTCGATGTGTTAACCCTTACCGCGACACCGATTCCCCGCACACTCAATATGAGCATGTCCGGATTACGTGACCTCTCTATTATTGCCACCCCTCCCACCAATCGGGTTGCTATCAAAACATTTGTGCGAGAGTGGGACCCCGCGCTGATCCGTGAGGCCTGTCTGCGCGAAATACGACGCGGTGGTCAAGTCTATTTCCTCCATAACAAGGTGGAGACCATTGATAAGACTGCCCGAGACCTGCAAGAGTTGCTCCCCGAAGCAACCCTGGAGGTTGCACACGGACAGATGAGAGAGCATGAGTTGGAACGGGTGATGAAAGAGTTCTACCACCACCGTTTCAATATCCTGGTCTGCACCACTATTATTGAGACCGGAATCGATATCCCAACCGCCAACACCATTATCATGGATCGGGCCGACCGGCTGGGATTGGCACAACTCTATCAGCTGCGGGGGCGGGTTGGGCGCTCACACCACCGTGCCTACGCCTACCTGGTCATTCCACCCAAACAGCAGATTACGACCGACGCTATTAAACGTCTAGAGGCGATTGAGTCTCTGGAGGAGTTGGGTGCCGGCTTCACCCTTGCTGTACATGATATGGAAATTCGGGGAGCCGGAGAACTACTGGGCGATGATCAAAGTGGTCGTATGCATGAGATCGGATTTGATCTCTATGCAGAGATGCTGGAACGTGCGGTGGATGACCTCAAAAATGGAACCCAGAGTAGCCTGGATTCCTCATTTGAGCAGCAGATTGAGGTTGATTTAGGTGAACCGGCCCTACTTCCTGAGGACTACCTACCGGATGTCAATGCACGCCTGGTACTTTATAAACGCATTGCAGCAGCTGAAAATTTAGCGGCACTGGATGAACTTCAGGTTGAGATGATTGATCGATTTGGGCTATTACCCGATGCGGCAAAAAATCTCATCCATACCACGGCGGTAAAACTTGCCGCCTTACCACTCGGCATCCATAAAGTGGAGGCCAGCGCTGAAACTGCACAGCTGCTGATTGGCGAACAACATCAACTCGACCCCGAAAAGATCATCCTCTTGATACAGCAGAAACCCCATCGGGTCAAACTGAATGGTGGCAATAAAATCAAGCTGTTAGAAAAAATGGAGACGGTACAGCAACGCCGCGAATCGATCCAGAAATTACTTACCGAATTAACCATGACGTAAACGTCAAAATTACAGCTCTGATACACCTAGTCCGTGCCAGATGTCATTTAGTTGGCACTATGGTTGCATTATCTTCATCAATAACGACACCAATGATGGAGAATATCAATGGGATACGCATTTCAGAACAAGGCCTTGAAGGTTGTTCACCCTATACAGCAAGCGCGTAATGAGAAGCTGGAGAAGTGGCTGAAGAACCATATGCTCAATGAGAAATTTCTCGAACTTGAGCTATCACAGAAGCTCCAGTCCAAACTGGATATTCCTTCCATTGCATCCCATTTTTCGGAAATGCTCTCCACCTATGTTGACCACGCCGGCATTCAGATTGACTGTAGCAGCTCTACTGTTGTCACCCTTGAGGGGCAGATTGCACAGTACCGTGAGGTCGTTGATTTGATTCTGGATAATGAGAGACTGGGACATATCACCTTGATGAGCAGACAACCTATAAACCAGTGGTCTGCAATCTTCTTCCGCTACCTGGCAAGATACTTAGTCTACCCCGTTAAAAATGCAATGCTTGTAGAGTCGCTACATCTACAGACCATAACAGACCCTCTCACAAAGGCATATAACCGCACAGCACTGGGACATGACCTGGCACAAGAGTTGGCCCGTTCACGCAGAGATGGGAGTGATTTTACGGTTGTGATGCTCGATATCGACCACTTCAAAAATATTAACGATAGCTATGGTCATCAAGCCGGAGATCATGTCTTGATTGAACTCTCCGCACAGGTCCGTGATTTGATTCGTGAATCGGACAGCTTCTATCGCTACGGCGGTGAAGAGTTTACCCTGCTATTACGTAATATTGGTCCTGCAGAGAGCATGAAAAAGGTGAAGGCAATTTTAGCCCATTGCCGAACACAGCCTTGCACAGAGATTGACGAGGCACTTCGAATTACCCTAAGTGCCGGTATCGCTTCATGGAACAGTGAAGATCAAGAGAACTCTTTGATCCAGCGCGCTGACCATGCGCTCTATATTTCAAAAGAGAGCGGTCGAGACCAGGCGAATGCGGCTTAAGCCCCCTCTCTGAACAAGTCTGGGGGTTCCCTAACTGAGTGGACCGCTATTGATGACCCAGCGGATGGTTAGGGTCAGCCACCCGTTTTGCAACCACTGAAAGGATCATCTTTTCAATTACATGATTCTGTACCGGCTTTCTCAAAAAGGCATTCACATAGGGACGCGCCTCTTCCAAGTCTGCCTCGGATTCCGCTGTAATCATAATCAAAATCAAATTGTCCAGGTGGCTCGACTTACGAATATTTTTTGCCAGAGTGAGGCCATCCATCACCGGCATATTCCAGTCGGAAAGGATTAAATCAGGTTTTGTCGATACCATTGAAGTCACTGCTTTCAGACCATTGGTTGCGGAAAATATATTAGAGCGTTGAACACCTAATCCTTGCAGAATCAGGCGGTAACTATCGAGATTCATTGGCATATCGTCTACCACCATCACTCGCATAGTTGAGAAAACGCCACTTAGCTTCTTTTTGATTGCATCAAAATCGGGGGTCACCACGCACTATCACCTCAAAACAGGGTTAATATCAGTAGTCTATTATGAGTTAACTTCGAGCTATTCACAATCCACAATTGGGAGATAAAGTTCAAAAGTAACCCCATCTTCTCGATTATAAACTGATATATCACCCCTGGCCTGCTTAAGGATCTGCCGCACATCATAGAGCCCCACACCATTACCCACATCTTTGGTGGTGTACCCTTGTTCAAAGATCGTAGGTAAAATATCTATCGGAATGGGGGTGCCGATATTACTGATCTCAATGTAGACCCTGTCCCGCTGCTGCGACACATTCAGAGTAATCATCGACTTCTCTTGAAGCTCAACCAGTTCTATCAAATTATCCGGTGAAATATCAGTAGTACGCTCAACCAGATACTGATCTGCAGCATCTGCAGCATTATTCAGCAGGTTGATCAGCATCGTCTGCCAATCAATCGAGGAGATGTGAACACAGAACTCTTCCGCAGGCATGGTTAACTCTACCGTCTTCCCTTTACCCAGAGTTGAAATTGAGAAGAGAGAGAGTGCCTCATTGGTCTTTTTCCGGACCTGGAGCGCTGTCACCTTGTTGGCATCCCCTTTTGCATTCTTCAGAGCCAGTAACAGCAGTGTCTGAATCATACTCACCTGTTCCTGAACCAACTCCATTCGCTCATAACTGAGCAACTGCCCCAACTCTCCTGGGCGATCTTCAATGGCAGCAATGTGGTCTACAATTCCATTGAGATAACTGATGGAATTCTTCATCGTATGGGCTGTTGAGCGGAAAGTATCAAATAGCTGTTTCTGTTGGCGAACCTGAGCCTCTTTCTCAAGTAGGCGATACTGACGCTCAGTAACATCCATTGAAAATTCAAGCACCTGATGCAGATCATTACCGTGGCTATAGATCGGTGCACAATGAATCTCATAGTTGTGCTTGCCCCCACTTTCACCTTGTACCAGATGTTCAGTCATGGAGGGTGATCCGCTTTCACGTACCTTCTCAATAGGGCAACCACCCAAGCTGTCATCACACGGAGTATCCCGACCATAGCGCAGTTTATAACAGGTGGTGACGGAATTTGCTTGGTAAGAACCACCACTCATCAAAACCTGATATGAGTCCACATCAATGACCATAATAGGCATGGGTAAATCTTCAAACAGCTGCCCCAACCAGCTCTGATAGGCAATATTGTTATTCAACTCTTGCTGTAACAGCTGATTACGATTCCAGCTAAAGCAGGCGTTGTAGGCCATGTGTTCTACTTCCGCCAACACCAGTGGTTTACGCATAAAGTAGAGGTGGCTAAAGATAACCATTCTGAAGTCACTGGGCTGGTAGTCGTTATAGGCAGAGGAGATCACAATATGAATATCCGGATCAATCTCCCGAATCTTGCGTGCGGCCTCCAGCCCATCAATCCCGGGCGGCATTCGTACATCCATAAATACCACAGCAATCGGATCATGATCATCCAGTGCTTGTTTCACCAGTTTTACCGCCTCATCCCCCTGCAGTGCAGTTGACAGGTCGAAGACCATCTCAACCTCCTGCGTCTGTTCATCAAACAGCTCGGCAAACTCTGAAAGCCAACTGTCTTTATAGACAAAGGTTCTGCGGAACAGTTCAAGAATGGTCGGGTCATCGTCAACCGCCAGAATACGTCTGTTACGCATCTGAGGCACTACATTGGTGTTTTGTAAGTCATTAATATGCATGACTTGATAGCGCCCTCATGGAGTATTAGATTATTTTGATACGACATTGTAACAGCTCTTTCAGAGCGTGACAGAGTTCGCACTACTCATCGGCGGGTTCACGTTGCCAAACCGGCTGATAATCACGGTGTTTAGCACCAACATAGAGTTGTCGAGGTCGGCCAATCTTGGAATTTGCATCTCCCATCATCTCATTCCACTGAGAAATCCACCCAACCGTACGCGCCATTGCAAAGATCACTGTAAACATATTCAGTGGAATACCAATGGTCAACAGGATAATGCCGGAGTAGAAATCGACATTGGGATAGAGCTTACGCTGTTTGAAGTAGTCATCCTTGAGCGCCAACGTCTCCAGTTCGAGCGCCAGCTCCAGCAGTTTACGGTTCTCCCCTCCCATCTCACACTTCTCGACCACCTGATAACAGAGGTCTCGCAAAATTTTGGCACGGGGGTCATAGTTTTTATAGATCCTGTGGCCGAACCCCATCAATCGAAAACGGTCTTTTTTATCTTTGGCCCGATCAACATAGTGTTGCATCGGTTTTCCGGTATCCCGCATCTCCATCAACATGCGAATCACAGCCTCATTGGCCCCGCCATGTGCCGGCCCCCAGAGAGAGGCGATCCCAGCCGCAATGGATGCAAAGGGGTTGGCCTCTGAACTACCCGCCAAACGCACGGTAGAGGTTGAAGCATTTTGCTCGTGATCTGCATGAGCAATCATCACCACTTCAAGTGCCCGCACAAAGAGCGGTTCAGGTTTGTAGTCAACCGTGGGGAGTGAAAACATCATATGGAGAAAATTCTCCACATAACTGTAATCACTACGTGGATATTCAAAGGGCAGACCGTTGGCATAACGGTAACTCCATGCCGCAATGGTCGGCATCTTGGCAATCAGTAGTTTGGCCGATAGTTTGCGATTTTTAGGGTCCCGGATGTCCTGAAAATCGTGATAGAAGGCTGACAATGCCCCGACCACACCCACCATAATGGCCATCGGGTGTGCATTGGAACGAAACCCCTCAAAGAAGCGCTTCATCTCCTCTTGCAGCAGACTCTCTCGTGTCACCTCTGCCGAAAACAGCTCTAACTCAGCAGCGGTTGGAAGATGCCCACAAAGCAGCAGAAAACAGGTCTCTATAAAAGAGCTATGCTCGACCAACTGTTCAATCGGGTAGCCCCGATACTGTAGCAGCCCATTCTCGCCATCAAGGTAAGTGATTTCACTCCAGCAACTCGCGGTCACGGTAAAACCTGGATCGTAGGCGTAGAGCCCCAACTCGCGGTGAAGCGCACGAAGATCAATAATCGGTGAACCTTGTGTCGGTTCCATCACCTCTAGCTCAACGGATTTACCACTCTTATGATCTGTGACCGTTACAAAATTAGTTGCCATACACCTCCACTCCTAGTTCAATTGATTATGCCCATTTGATATCCTCTACGGATTCTATAGTCCTTAGAGTACCTTTTATTTAATGAGATGCACTAATGGAGCACCCGGGGTACGGTTAAATAAAATGGTGAAATTGGTGTTGTAAAAAGTGCCTGCTGTTCATCAACCCACTCATAGCTACCCTCCATGGTGCCATGAGGTGTCTCCAACATTGCCCCGCTACTATATTGATACTGCTCACCCGGCTCAAGATAAGGCTGCTCTCCAACCACGCCCTCACCACGCACCTCCTGAACTTTGCCGTTGTCATCACGAATCAACCAGTGGCGGCGCAACAACTGGGCGCCGACCGTGCCATGATTTTCAATCAAAATGGTGTAGGCAAAGCGAAATTCTCTCTTCTTCGGATTCGAGTAGGGCGCCACATATTCTGTTGTCACATGGATATGAATATCATCTTTCATGATCAGCTTGCTCATCTCTTCCCATACCTTACTATTTTTATCATTAATTGAAACCCACTACGATGAACAGCTGACTGACAGGCTTTTTGCCCACTGCGGAGGGGGTTCAGCATATCGGTCCAGATCCCGTTGTTCATCAAAAGGGGCTTGAAGAAGCTTCAGCAGGCGCTCTATTTCACCATAGTCCCCCTGCTCTGCCGCCTCAATTGCCTGCTGCGCCATGTAGTTTCTTAGAATATATTTTGGATTATGCGCCAGCATTAGTGTGGTTACCTGCCGGGGTGTCATCTGCTGCTGAGCCAACCGCTTCTGGTAGCGTTTGAACCAACCTATCACAACCGCACGGTCAGAGAAGAGTTCAAACAGCGCTACAGGCTCCTGCTCACTGTGTGTGTGACACAATATTCGAAAAGCGAGTGTATAGTCAACCTGCTGCTGTTCCAACAAATCCAGCCACTGGCGATGAAGCCGTTGGTCCTCTTTTTGGTATTGTTCAATCCCCAGTTTGTTTGAAAATCCCTGATTAAAGTGCTGCTGATAGCGCTCTTGAAAACATTCAATCTCCTCCACCAACTGCGCCTTACCCTGTTCCACATCATCACTGATAAATGGCAGCAGTGTCTGCCCCAGACAGCTGAGATTCCACTGTGCAATCTCTGGCTGTCGATTAAAGGCATAGCGCCCTGTATGGTCCGAATGGTTACAGATGAAATTTGGATCATAATGGTCCAAAAATCCGTAGGGACCATAGTCAATCGTCAACCCCAATACGGACATGTTATCGGTATTCATTACTCCGTGAGAGAAGCCAACCAACTGCCACTGGGCAATCAATGCAGCGGTCCGTTTTGAGACCTCGCGGAAAAAGGCCATGGAACGTTCTTTCTCGGCAACATCTTGTAAATCTGGAAGGTGATACTGAACCAAGTGGTCGATCAATTGTGGAATGTGGTCAAACTGATTTTTGTAATAGAAATATTCAAAAGTTCCAAAACGGATATGGGTTGGTGAGAGCCGTAGCAGGGTTGCACCATACTCTAAGGATTCCCGATACACCTCCTCTTCACTCCCCACGATGGTTAATGCGCGTGTCGTTGGAATGCCAAGGCCGTGCATTGCCTCACTACAAAGGTACTCCCGAATCGTGGAACGCAATACTGCACGCCCATCCCCCCTCCGCGAATAGGGGGTAGGCCCAGCCCCTTTAAGATGAAAATCCCAACGCTGGCCTGATGGTGCCAGCAATTCACCCAGAAGAATGGATCGCCCATCCCCTAATTGAGGTACGAAATGGCCAAACTGATGTCCGGCATAGGCAGCGGCTATCGGTTCACTGCCCGGCATAGGCTCCATCGCACCAAAATGGTTGGCAACCTGCTCGGGCTGCATCCCTTCCAGCCCCAGTTCATATGCCAGATTCCTGTTCCAGGAGATCATAAAGGGGTTTGCAAGTGGTGTAGGTTCAACCTTTGAATAGAATGAAGAATGCAAGCGGCTATAGCTGTTATCAAATTGCATGGATCAGAGGCTCCTAGCTCCGAATATCCTCTATCACTGCCTGGAGACGCTCCGTTGGATAGGCCTGGAGGTTGCGCAACAGCACCTCCTCCATCTGCTCCCGCTGAAACCCACTATATTCTTTACACCAGTGCCCCAGCAGCTCTTCCAATAGCTGTTGCCGCTGCTTATCTTCAAAAAAAATGGTACTCATTACGTAGCTGCTCCAAAACATAATACCCGACAAATAATATCAGGTATTACCTCAAAAAGGTAGAGGGTATCAACCACAGTAGAACACTACCCCATTTTTGGAACCAACAATGACCCCTCATCCAGCACAAACTGCCGGAACGAGTCTGCGACCGGCGAGAGGCGCTTCCCTTTACGATATACCAGGTGCCACTGACGGCGGATCGGCAGATCATCCACCTCTAAAACACGCAACACACCCGCCTTTAACTCAAGCTGAATAGTATGAATTGAGACCAGCGCCAGCCCCAAACCTGCCTGCACCGCCTGTTTAATTGTCTCATTACTACCAAACTCCATCGGAGTTTCGAGGTGCAGATTTCTCTCTTCAAAGAAACGCTCCATCGCCGTTCGTGTACCGGACCCCTGCTCTCGTACCACAAAACGCTCATGCTGAATCTGCTCGGGGGTTAATGGTTTATGGTTGAGGAACAGATGGTGGTGATTTCCTACCACCACGACCAGTGGATTTTCCATAAAGGCCTCCGCTACCACATCCAATTTTTCGGGAGGCTGGCCCATGATCACCAGGTCTGGCTCATTGGATGAGAGTGACTGCAACAGGTGTTGCCGATTGGTTACATCGAGTGAAAAGGTAATCTCTGGGTGGCGCTCGATAAAGGTTGCAAGTAAATTTGTAGCAAAGTAGTTAGCGGTACTGGCAACCAGAATATTGAGATGCCCCTGCCGCATCCCCTTAAGGTTCTCGATATACTCCTCGCTATCCGATAACTGACGGCCGATAATTCGGCTGGTGTGATAGAACTCATTGCCTGCATCGGTGAGAAAGATTTTCTTCCCCAGATGCTCAAACAGGGCTATCCCAAGGTTCTCCTCCAGCTGTTTGATCTGCATGGAGACAGCGGGTTGCGTCAGATGGAGCTCCTCTGCCGCACGAGTAAAGCTACTGTGACGCGCCACCGCTTCAAATACCCGAAGCTGGCGAAAAGTAATATTAAGAGGCATTTGTAAGAATCAACATGAACTATAAGGTTTTATTTATCATAAACATCAAAAAGATTTACTGTCAATTATAGTCCTCCCCCACTAAAGTTCAACGCACTGGTTGGGGATACCCCACTGGAAAAATATTTTTTATCCTTACAGACTTAAATTTTTTGGAGAACGGAATGGATCAATCAGCACGTTATGCGGACCTCAGCCTCGACGAAGATGAGCTTCTTGCAGGAGGCGGTCATATCCTGGTCGCTTACACCATGCACCCGGCTGCAGGCTACGGTTATCTGGAAGTTGCAGCACACATCGCTGCAGAGTCTTCTACCGGTACCAATGTAGAGGTTAGCACCACGGACGATTTCACCAAGGGCGTAGACGCTCTGGTTTACTTCATTGACGAAGCCGAAGGCATCATGAAGATTGCTTATCCGAACGATCTGTTCGACCGCAACGTCATTGATGGCCGCGCAATGATCGTCTCCTTCCTGACGCTGGCGATTGGTAACAACCAGGGTATGGGCGACTGTGCTGACCTGCAGATGCAGGACTTCTACGTTCCACCTAAGATGCTGCAGCTGTTTGACGGTCCTTCCAAGTCTATTAATGACCTCTGGACTATGCTGGGCCGTGACCACGATAATGGTGGTTACATCGCTGGAACAATCATCAAGCCTAAGCTGGGCCTGCGCCCTGAGCCATTTGCTGAAGCAGCCTACCAGTTCTGGTTGGGTGGCGACTTCATCAAGAATGATGAGCCTCAGGGTAATCAGGTCTTCTGCCCAATGAAGAAGGTAATCCCTTTAGTAGCGGATGCCATGAAGCGCGCTCAGGATGAGACAGGTGAGCCTAAACTCTTCTCTGCCAACATCACTGCAGATGATCACCATGAGATGTGTGCTCGTGCCGATTTCGTGCTTGAAACATTTGGTGAAGATGCACCTCGCGTTGCATTTCTGGTAGACGGTTATGTTGGTGGCCCAGGCATGGTTACTACAGCACGTCGTCAGTACCCTAGCCAGTACCTGCACTATCATCGTGCGGGTCATGGTGCGGTCACTTCCCCATCTTCCAAGCGTGGTTACACTGCATTTATCCTCGCTAAAATGTCACGTCTGATGGGTGCCTCTGGTATCCACGTGGGCACAATGGGCTACGGCAAGATGGAAGGTGGCAAGGACGACAGAATCATCGCCTACATGATTGAGCGTGATAGTGTTGATGGTCCTTACTATCATCAGGAGTGGCACGGCATGAAGCCAACGACCCCAATCATCTCTGGTGGTATGAATGCACTGCGTCTCCCTGGCTTCTTCGAGAACCTGGGTCACGGCAACATCATCAACACCTCTGGTGGTGGCTCATATGGTCACATCGACAGCCCAGCTGCCGGTGCAACTTCTCTGCGTCAGTCCTATGAGTGCTGGAAGCAGGGTGCAGACCCAATCGAGTTTGCGAAGGATCACAAAGAGTTTGCTCGCGCGTTCGAGTCATTCCCTCATGATGCTGACTCTATCTTCCCAGGATGGAGAGATAGACTGGGTGTTCATAAATAACAGACAGTCTATCTGTGTGTTGGAAAAAGACCCCTTCGTGGGGTCTTTTTTTTGGCTAATTGCAATAGACAACAGACAATCAAAAGGTTCAATCAGCAACACATTTTTGAATAGAAGTCGTAGTGAGGGGAAGCTGATCAAGATAAGGCAGATCACTTCTGTCGTAGCGAAAGAATCACTTCTAATATCTTCGGGTGATCCCACTCTCTCCCACCTACCGCTCGGTAAACAATCATCCCATCTGGATCAACTATAAAAGTAGTGGGCAGCCCTCGAACTCCCCATTGCTGTATGACAGTAGAATCGAGATCCATCAGTAACGGAAATTCAACTGGATACTCTGCAGTAAATGGGAAGATTGCATCTTCATCCTCTCCGACATTAATCGCTAACATCAACACACCCTCTTTTTCCAACTGCTCCCAAGCACGTTGCATTGCTGGCATTTCAGCCCTACAAGGGGGGCACCAAGTAGCCCAGAAGTTAACAATCACGGGGTTCCCTTGGTAGTCTGACAGCACATATAAATTCTCATTGATATCCATTAACCGGAAATCTGGAGCCATACCCCCCTCTACTCTTGTAAGCTGATACTCTCTGCTTTCTGCGAATAGAGCCGTAGACAACATCTGGGTTAAAATGAACAGTATCAATAACCTCATGAACCACACTCCATAGATTGAATTTCTCCATTAACCGGTGTTTGATCACGGTTTATGGTCAGATTTAGGTCAAACACATCGCCAGGCTTCAAACCAACAATAAACATCCCCCAGTTATAATCACCTTGAGCATAATATTGCTTTGTTGGAAGCAACGACCAATGAAAGGCAACCTTAACAGCTTTAGAGATGCCTACTTTCTCCCAAACTGCCCCCCAATACTCACGGTCCAAAATTGACACTTGATGATTCTGAAACGAGACTTGCCATTGATCCAGGTCATAATCCACTAAACTGTCACTCTTATTTTTGATGGCCCCTTGGAATACACAAACAAGGCCAATTATTGATACCTGCTCTAATGGAAAACCACGACCAATAAAAAATGCCATACTTTGCGATGGAGACAATGGAGTTAACTCAATACTCACCCCTTGCTTGCTCCAACCCCAGCTCTTCGCTTGATTGTTAGCGTTATACACATCAGCATCAGCAGAGAGCGCATAAAACGTAGTGATGAGAGCTAAGAAGATCTGGATTATTCTGAACATAGAATCAATTGTAGTTAACTTGTTTCCAAAATGTTTATCTCTAGCAGGAGCGTTCAAAATACTTGTCAGTAACTTCCCTAAGGTGCTCTTCCAGACGCTCATGTGAAATAGTTCCAATCTCATTGAATAGCCCATCGACATGTCCGAGAAAGATACTGACGATAACAGGGTCAAAGTGCTTACCTCTACCTTCTTCAAGAATCTCTTTTGCCATCTCCAGTGTAAATGCTTCCTTATAAGGACGTACAGACGTTAGTGCGTCAAACACATCTACCACGGCAAAAATACGAGCCGACAAAGGAATCATTTCAGCAAGCAACCCCTTCGGATAACCAGAGCCGTCATATTTTTCATGATGACCACCAATCACTTCTAATGACTTTCGAAGCCAGTGATTGTTCGCGATAATCTGCTGCCCCAGAACAACATGCTGTTTCATGATAGAAAGCTCAGATTCATTCAGGCGGTCCGGCTTTAGAAGAATGGCATCAGGTATTCCAATCTTACCAATATCGTGCAGGAAAGCACCCGTGATTAAACCTTGCATTTCACTGTGCGGCCTATCCAATACCTCAGCCAAACGAACGGCATACATAGTAACTCGATAGTTGTGGGAGTCTGTGTCTGAATCACGTTTGGCAATTGCACTGCCCAAGGTACCGATCAGCTCAACATTAGAATCAAGCAGCATGTTTGATGACTGTATTGACAATCTCATCAGGCTTATTAAAACAGGATAAAGCAATAGAGTAACAACGAGTGCAGAAGCTAATGCAAACAGTACACTGTTTCTGATACGAGCATCAAGCTCTTGTTGTAAAGGCTCATTAATCGGGTAAACACCCTCAAGATAGACAACTGGGTTTTTTTCATCACTGGCCAATGGAATAACGACTTGTATGACTTGCCTCTCGCCAAGTTGAAGCCAGTTTCGGTGACTTGTCCCTGTACCAAGAAATGTATGTCGGTGATCGTCCACTAATGAACGGAAATCGGTATCAAAAGCTTTCCATGCCTCCGCCTGCATCTGACCTGATGAATCAAAAATTCTAATTGCAAGAAATGGAGAGCTGTAAAGTAGTCGTTTAAGCTCAGAACCTTTATGACCATGTTGCATTGCAAGATGCTGGCGATTTTCAGAAACTTTGAAATACTCAGCACTCTCTATCACCATTGAGAATACTGAAGTCTCGATCTGTCGTTTTTCTACCGCGTAGGAGGCCGCTGCTGCTGCTAAGCTAATGATCGTGCCTGCCAGCGTTAGTCGAATAACCACCTGTCGACGAAAGGCCATCGGGGCACATAGAGTCCTAACCCATTTTTGCATTAGCTCCATTTATGGTTCTTCCTATTGCCTTTAACTAACAATTTAACCACTCTATCCGGGCTCTAAATAGTGATAAAGAACTTGCAGTAATGCAGTGTGATCAATTGGCTTGGCTAAAAAATCATCGCATCCCGTTACGGCAAAGGCATCACGGTGCTTTTGCATTATATTGGCTGTGAGTGGCACAATAGGTGTTTCTATCCCTTGCTTGCGTATGGTGCGAGTCGCTTCAATCCCATCCATGATAGGCATCTGCATATCCATTAAAATTAGATCAAAACTTTTTGAAGTTGCCAGATCAACTGCCTCTTGTCCATTCTCCGCCGTTGTCACGGTGATTCCAAGTTTTTCAAGAATTCGCCGTTCCAGTAACTGCATCTCAGGAGTATCCTCCACAACTAACACATGCCCATGAAGCAATTTTTTCTGCTGATCAGGGGGTAGTGATGATGGCTTTCTCTGAACAAGTACATCACTCGGTCGATAAGGTAACTTTAAATGAAATGTAGAGCCTACCCCTATTTGACTTGTAACTTCTATGTCTCCTCCCATTAATTGAGCAAGACTGTAGGAAATATAGAGGCCCAGCCCTGTCCCTCCAAACCGTCTTGAAATGGAGTTATCTGCCTGATGGAATCGCTGAAAAAGTTGATCCACTATCTCAGGTGACATTCCAATTCCTGTATCGACTATAGTAAATTGAAGATTGTTATTGACAACCTCTGTCTCCAGCCTTACTTCCCCTTTTTCAGTGAATTTAATCGCATTACCAACCAGATTAATCAACACTTGAGAGATACGCTGAGCATCTCCACAGAGCTTGAAAGACTCTTCGTTCTTCTGTTCCAATATGAAGAAGGTTTCGCTAGTGAGCTTAATAGACAACATCTGTTTAATATCGTCAAGCAACTCTGACAGCACATAAGGGCGCTCTTCAATCTTAAATTTTCCGGACTCAATTTTAGAGATGTCAAGAATCCCATTGACCAATGCAAGCTGGTTATTTCCTGCCGTCTTAATCAAACGAATCATCTCTTGATGACGCTGCCTATTAATCTCATCCAGCAGAATTTCACTATTGCCGATGATTACGGACAGCGGTGTACGTAGCTCATGACTCATTGTAGCGAGAAATTCATCTTTTGCCCGGCTGGCTGCCTTCGCTTCATACTCACTATGAATCAATTTTTGAAGTAGTGGCTGTGTTAGCCGCTGAAATATTATGACTCCAATGAGAGTGAGAAAAATTCCAATAATGGTCGCTATGACACCTGTAATGATGAACGGCCGCTGGATTTCTGCCATATCCACCTTTGTCACCATCCCGTAGTTGAGGGTTGTTACCGGCTCATAGGCAGCTAATACCTCAACACCTCGATGATCCTTGGCAACGATAGTCCCCGACTCACCCTGAAGAGCCAACTGCATTGGTATCGCAAGCTCTCCATCGAGTGGCAATACTGCCACCTCATCCTTGTTTTTCTCCTCATTATCAGAACTGCCCATCATAAAGTGGATTCTATTATTCTCCATCTTAGCGAGAGACAGTTCTCCGCTTTCACTCCATGTCGCATAGTTATTTTTGGCATCATGAAATTGATGTAGTGCAGTTTTATCAGGGCCACCATGCCGTTGATGGTCTTTAGCAGCAGCCTCCATTAGACGGGTATGGCTTGCTGCGGCCTCACGCAGTCGTAAAGCTTGCTCTTCAAATGAGGTCTGATAAAGCATGAAAATGGTAATGGCTACACTAACTGACACCACCAGGATCAGCGTCACACTCAGTAGGAGTGGAGTTTTATCTAATGAAAAATGCATGATATTGAGGTTATTTGTGTGTTCCTTTGTCGTCTATTGTCATAGGATGGTTAATATGGAGAATCTCTATTTATGAACCCACTCCCTAACCAAGCTTGACCTTCCTCATTCTCAAAGCATTTGTAACAACTGTAACAGAGCTGAGGCTCATCGCAGCGGCAGCAACAACCGGACTCAACAACACGCCAAAGATTGGATACAACACCCCTGCAGCAACAGGGATGCCTATCGTATTGTAGGCAAAGGCGCCCAACAGGTTCTGACGAATGTTCTTCATGGTTGCTCTTGAAAGCAGTATGGTATCCAGCACACCCTGTAATTTCCCTTGCATCAACACAATATCGGCTGACTCAATTGCAACACCTGTTCCCGTACCAATGGCCAACCCCACATCGGCTTGTGTTAATGCTGGAGCATCATTAATCCCGTCTCCAACCATCAGTATCCGCTTTCCTTCACCTTGCAGAATGGCGATCTGATCAATCTTGTCTTTTGGTAGCAGTCCAGAATAGAACTGACGAATCCCCAATTGCTGAGATACCGTTGCCGCAGTATCCCGATGATCCCCTGTCAACATGACTACCTCTAACCCGTGACTATAGAGTCTTTCAATAACCGATTTTGCCTCTGGTTTTATGGGGTCTGCAATTGCAATCAACCCTTGCAGCAAACCATCCACTGCCACATAAATTGGAGTCATCCCCAACTTAGCCCACTCTTGAAGGGGCTCCTCATGTCCCTTGCATGTAACCCCTTCCAATACCATCATTGATCGATTTCCCAGCACTACTCGGTGCTCTTCAACCTGTGCCGATACACCACACCCTGTTTCACTCAAGAAAGAGCGGCTTTCCAATAGTGAAAGCCCCTGCTGCTTGGCTTTACGGGTAATAGCTGTTGCCAGAGGATGTTCAGAGTACTGCTCTAATGAGGCAGAGAGCTGCAACAGTGCATCTTTGCTCATGCCTTTAGTTGGATGAATTGAGATCAGTTCCGGCTTTCCCTCGGTAAGCGTTCCGGTCTTGTCAAAGACCACCGTTGTGACATCTCCTGCCTGC
>DUYW01000025.1 GCA_013349825.1 Gammaproteobacteria bacterium
TCAAGAATCACATTATTATACCATTCCAGAGGCTTCTAATCGTTATGAATCATGTTGTTATAGTTAGATTTGTGCGAGAAATAAACTCCGAAACTTGAGTTCATATCCTCTGCGAGGATATGTTTGAGCAGCCAGCGTTCCAAAAATTCAGTCACAAACACAATTTGGCCCACATCAGCCAGCGCTATACACTCACCAATTTTATCTGCATAGCCACTGTGCTGCTGGTGATGAAATTCCAGATCAGGGTATTCAGCACGTCTCAGAAGCTCCTCTTCAACCGTAAAATGGAGATCCACGTACTCCCCCACCGCCGATAAAATCCTGAGGTACTCAACCTCATCCGGTTGAGGCTGATCCAAAAGCTCCATCAATTGATTAATATAGGCTACCAGCTGCTGGTGATGCTGATCCATTAGTGCATGGCCGACACTAAAGACTTCATCATTCCAGACAATTTTATCCATAACGCCTCCAAAGGCTCAATATCCTCTGTTCATGATACACCAACCCGAAAAAGAGAGCTGCAGCAGAGAACACATCATAGCAATTCAGATCACATACATAAGAAATCTCTTAATCATTCTGAAAAGCAGTCCAGAGCGGATCTTTAAAAGGGTTCTCCTCATCAATATCGTCTATCCGCACAATACTGAGAATATCCTCGTCTTCCAATCGCATCAGAATTGCTGAAATTTCCCGCCGTTTAACATTGGGGCCACAGACGCCATGCTGTACCAGACGATGGTGCAGACTCTTCAGAGAGAATTCATCGATCTCTGCCAACCAGTTTTCTAAAAATGCCTTTAGCTCCTCACTCTTCATATACGCCACTCTTTAGTTCTTAAAATGTGTGTGTTGTTCAAATATTGACAGTTTCTATCTAAAGCACAAACCGTGCCTGAGTTCTGTACCCACTGATCGCAGCCATAACTGCGAACTGATCATAAACCTTAACTTTAAAGCAATTAAAACCTCAATAAACCATTCAATATCAACAAGTTATTAACAGCATCTTATACCACATCAAACATACGCCGGATAGACAGTCGAGTCACTACAGTGGTACTATTTTGAACAGACACTTAGTCCGTGAAAATTATTTTCTGAGGCCTCCTTAACAGTGACCGACTACAATCCCAAAAAGTATCGCTCCCGCGAGAAACCACTGCTCTTTCACCAGCTACGAAGCAGCCTGCTGATACTTATCCTCTCCCTCACCGTCACCGGAGGCGTAATCTACCATTACTCGGAAGAGGTCCTGCTTCAAACTGTACAAAATTCACTGAAGTATCATGCTGACTTCCGCATGAATCGAATCCTTGCGTTCTACCAATCTCAAAAAGCATGGATGGAGTCACAGTCAAACAACCAAAAGCTCAAACGCGCTATTGTACAACTGATCGAGGGTATCGAGCAAAATCGTGACAAGAGGTCCTTAGCGGCGGTGGATGGGCTCTACTTTGACCTATCCCGCAGACGCTACCAGAAGGATGAAGCGCTAATCCGCAAGAGCTTCTCTTTCGCAGACACGGAAGAGCTGTTTATTCTGGATGCTGAGGGGCACCTCCTCTTCTCCTTTCATGAAGAAGAGGAGCACAAAGAACTTCTCGGTGAAAACTTGGGGGAGAGTGGTTTTTATGGTTCCACCCCCCTGTCCAGACTGATCCAGAGAATCCGCAACTCCCGTCAGTTCGAGATCTCAGAGTTTGGCTTTAGTGAAATCTTTCACAAGCCTACTCTACTGATGGGAATCCCGCTCTTCTCTCCCACTGACGGTAGTCTCAGCGCCATCCTGGTTCGTAACTTCTCAATCACACAACTCAGAGAGTTACTGGAGAGCTACAGTGGCCTGGGAGAGAGTGGCGAGGTACTGGTTGCACACTGGAGAACCTCTTCTCAAGAGACCGGCATCAGCTTCATCAACCGCTTCAGAAATATTGAGCAACGAGAACCCAGTAACCACTGTCAGGAGTTACGCCAGACAGAGCCACACCGCTTCCCTATGCAAGAGGCCCTCAACAAGAAAAATGGCTCCGGCTGGAAGCTCGAGAATAGCTGCCGGGAGGCCTTTACTATCTGGAGGTGGATCCCTGAGCTACGTTGGGGGATGGTCGTCAAACAGGACCGGGAGGAGGTGATGGCTCCGATTCAGAGTCTGCAACAGAAGATTATCATCGTCACTCTCTCGATGTTGCTGTTTATATTCTGGATGGTCTATCGCCAATCCAAACTACTCTCATCCCCTCTGGAGAACCTCACACAGGCCGTCATTCATGAGTCGATCTCAACCCATAAGCCGGGAAAGTTTACCGAGGTCAACCGTCTGGCTAAAGTGTTCCGTGACTATAGTCAGGAGATTCTCAACCGCAACTTCCTGATGGAACAGCAATCTGCTGAGATGGCCTATGCAAAACAGGAGACAGACCTGATTCTGGAGTCGATGGATGAAGGGTTGATCGTGCTCAATCATCAACAGCAGATCATCCGGGTTAACCAGAAATTTTCCTTTCTCTGCGGTGAGGATGAAAAGCACCTCCTCGGCAAAAGAGCAGAGGAGTTATTCGAGGACGAGCATACTCTGCGAACCTATTCCGGCACCTCAATACCGGTTCGAATCGCACGTTCACGCCTCAGTAGAAACAGAGATAAAGGTGCTGCCGAGGTGATGATCGTCAATGATTTACGAGAGATCCTGATTGCTGAGAATGCCATCCAGGCCAACAAGGCCAAAGATCAATTCCTCGCAATGATGAGCCATGAACTGCGTACCCCCCTCACGGCAATCATTGGCTATGCTGAGTTACTCGCCAAAAGTACAACAGAGGTCTGTGATGAACAGCAGCAGAATATGCTCCACTCTATCGCGGTATCTGGCCGTACCCAACTCACTCTGATCAATGACATCCTGGACCTGTCCAAAATTGAGGCGGGTAAATTTGAGATTGGTGAGAATAATTTTAACCTCTATGAATTAATCGAAGAGATTGAGGACATCTTCTCTCTAAGGGCCCGTGAGGCGGGCATCCGGTTTGAGATTCAACAGCCACTTGTACTGAAGCATCAACTGGTTGGAGACTCTGTGCGTATCGGTCAGATTCTGATGAACCTGCTCAGTAACGCCTTTAAATTTACAGAGCAGGGGCATATCACCTTAACTATCACCATAGAGAAGGCCAGCAAGCTCATGCACTACCGCGTTGAAGATAGCGGAATCGGCATGACCCCTGAAGTACTTTCCCGCCTGTTTCGCCCCTTTGAACAGGCTGACAGCTCCATCACACGACGTTTTGGCGGTACCGGTCTGGGGCTCAATATCTCCTGGAATCTCGCCTCTATGATGAATGGACAGATTGATGTTGAGAGCGAAGAGGGGGTGGGGTCACGCTTCGAATTAACCCTTCCCTACCGCCCCAGCGAACTGCTTGCCATTAACAAAAAAACAGATTCGATTACTCAGGAGTCTCATCAACTCCAAGGTGACATTCTGCTGGTTGAAGACACCATGGAACTACAGCTATTGACCTCCAGCCTTCTGCAGTTTTATGGAGTCACCGTCACCGTTGCCAGCAATGGTGACGAGGGGGTCAAAGCAGCCTTGAGCAACCATTTTGACCTGGTGCTGATGGACAAACATATGCCTGTCATGAGTGGCACCGAGGCGATCCGTTCTTTAAGAGCACAGCACTACCGGCAACCGATCTATGCCTTTACAGCGGATGTCATGGAGCATCAACAACAGGAATTAATTGAGGCCGGTTTCGATGGCGTACTCGTCAAGCCCATCAATCAGGTAGCGTTAATAAAACTACTCAAGCGCTACCTGAAGAACGTACCCGTTACAACAACTTTAAGTGACACGGCTACAGCACAGACAGATCAGAACCGTACCAACACCAACACCAACAATGAAGACAGCCATAGCGGCAGTGACAGCAGTAACCATTACCCCATGGTCGACCCTGCCATCCTCGCTCAGTTACGTCCACTCTTCATCGAGCGGATGGGGGAATTAAAGGGTGAGTTACTGAGTGCACTGGAACAGAATGACCTGAAAAAACTCTCAATCACAACCCACAACATCAAAGGTAGCGCAGGCTCCTATGGTTATCCTCAAATTACTGAATGCGCCACCCAGATCAATGACCTCCTCAAACAGGACCCCACCACTCCGCAAGTAATGAGTGGTACCTACAAACTAATTGCCGATATTGAACGAGCCATCATTGAGTAAATGGATTGAGTAAATGGATTGAGTAAATGGATTGAGTCGAGGAGAGAGCCTCTCGTTTCTGCTCGACTGGTGGGAGAACCACATCTTGATAGAAGACATGAGGTATAAGGGTCGCCTCTAATAATAAGAGAGGAGTCCCTAACACTTCACCTGTCTCACTATTTCATCTGATAACGTTTCTCAATCGAACTTTCAACCGCCGAGTCAATCTCTCCACATAATGCACCAACCAACTCGGGGAGAGGTGTAAAGTTATTGTGGTCTATCAGCTCACAAATCTCTTTACCGCGTCGAGTCAACTCAGGATGACCAAAGCTGGTGCCACTCCCTTTCAGATTATGGGCAACTGAACGGATCTCACTCCAGGCTTGATCCTGTAGCGCTGTCTTTAAGGTAATCTCCATCGAGTAGAGCCTTTTCAGGAATATTTGTGACAATTCATCGCTGACCGTTGGCTCCTCCGCTGAATGCTCAGCAACATCTCCTCTCTCCAGCCGCTGCAGATAACGCCCCAGGCACTGAATCAATACAGTGAGTTCAATCGGTTTAGTCAGGAAATCATCTCCCCCAGCCTGCTCGAAATCCTCTCGATGCTGCTGCGTCACATTGGCCGTCAAGGCAACAATCGGCTTGCTATAGCTGGTTAACCGTAACATCCGGGTTGCCTCAATACCATTCATCACCGGCATCTGCATATCCATCAAGATCAGATCAAACGAACTGGAAAGGGCGATCTCAACGGCCTCTTGACCATTGTTTGCAGTAGAGACCTCAACCCCCATATTGCTCAAGATTTTCTCCACCAACATCCTCATCTCAGGGGTATCTTCCACCACCAGAACCTTACCCCGGAACTGCACCACTTCGGTTTCAGGTTGGGCAACAGCAGTCCCGGCCTGATCAGATCGTGACACTGTGCGCTCCTCACTGCACCGACAAGGCAGATTCAGTTGAAAAATAGTCCCTTTTTCCACTTCACTACTGACCTCAATCTCCCCATCCATCAATCGTGCCAACTCCCTTGAAATATAGAGCCCTACACCTGCACCACTGTAACCCCGCGAAATCGATTGATCAGCCTGTTCAAAACGTCGAAAGAGACGAGAGAGGGTTTCAACAGACATACCAATCCCGGTATCCTCAATCGAGACGTGAATTTCCAGCGCATCCCCCCAGACCCGCACAGAGACCGAACCCTGCTGAGTAAACTTAAGCGCATTGCTCAACAGGTTATTAAGAATCTGCCTGACTCTCTGCATATCACCCATCAACTTATGGCCCAGCTCCAGCTCCTTCACAAAGTGAAATTGCAGCCCCTGCTCATGAGCCGCAGAGCGATATCCAACTACAACCACCTCCAGCAGCTCATCCAGATCATAAGGCAACTGCTCCACCACGATTTTTCCACTCTCAACCCTGGAGAGATCCAAAATATCATTAATCATTGCCAGCTGACTACGACCCGCCAACTCAATGGATGTCAAAGCGTGTCTCTTCTCCGGATCACTCTCTTTGTTCCCAAGCAGTTGGCTATTGCCGATAATCGTCGATAGCGGGGTGCGCAGCTCATGGCTCATAATTGCAAGAAATTCATTCTTGGAGCGGTTAGCCAATTTAGCACTCTCGGCTGCGATAAAATCCCGCATATCGTGAACGATCAAAACAGCGCCATCCATCTGATGATGCCCGTCCTTTTGTTCAAACAGTATGGAAACGGAGAGTTGCGTCTCAATCTCTTCACCCTCGCCCCCCTGTAGATAGTAGAAGAGTCGCTCGGAATCCCCCTCATCCTCAAAGGCTCGCCCAAAACTGGAGAGTTTGAACAGGTTCCAACGCTCTACATCTTCAGGCTGATGCAGAAAAACCATGACCCATGTCTGTCCCTCTACCTGAAGTGGTAGCAAGCCTATTTCAACTTCGACCACCTCTCCCTCAACAGTACACATAGGGAGCCGACGCTCATTTCCCATTTCGCGAGGTTCTGGATTGGAAAAAAATGAGGCGACCTGCTTCAGGTGCAATTCGCGCAGTTCGGGGGGGAGTAGTTGTTCAACCTTTAATCCAAGCAGCTGCTCATGACTGTAACCCGTGAGTGACTCTAACGCCAGGTTCGCCTGTTTAATCTCAGCTTGACCATTCACCAGCAGGGTTGCGATAGGAGAGTATTTACAGAGTTCAGTAAGCCTCTCCCGATATTGGTTAATCAGATGCTGGAGTTTAGGTTGCCCGCGAACGACGAACTGCTCCAAATCCTCGTCAATACCTTTAAATAGCTGAGTAAAAGGGCGCCCGATCAAGGCCTGTTGCTGGATACACGCCAACTCCTCCATTTGAGCATTGATCCACTCGACCTTGCCATCCCTATCAACCACCATGATGCCCTCTCTCATGGCATCGACAATCGATTTCAGACGCTGTTTCGAATCACTCATACTACCATCACCTTCAAAATCTCTCCCTCAAAGTCACATTTTCTGAGCATCTGCCGTGAATAAAATCGACTCCTACAGAGTGATGCCAGAAATTTCAACGCATACACTGTGCGTAACCGGAATACCAACCTCAGGATTGTATAGCTCACAAAGATGCGCCTATATTTTTACTCTTCCTCCATGCCCTTGCGCTCTTCAGCAATATTCATTGCATCCTGCATAATTTGGTTCAGACAGTCCAATGCATACTCTGACTCCTCTCCGTCTCCCAACTGATCCGCAAAGGCCAGCTGATAAGCCTCACTAATTGACTCCATCGTCTCCTGATTGGGAAGCAGTAGCGCATATATCTGAGCGATCAAGGTTCCCTGTACAGCATTTTGCATCTGTAGTTGTTCAATTTCAGTCATTATTGCAGCCCCTTCCTCGGCAATTTTATAAAATTAAATCCTACCACATAAGCGACTACAACCGGCGTAGATCATTTACTGCCAGCAGTTTTCATTATTATTGCTGCGCAGACTCTTCTGCAGAACAGTCTTCTCCAGTAGCAACTAACGAACAATTTCTCCCCTGCTCTTTTGCCCGATAGAGCGCCCGATCCGCGCACTTGAGAAGGTCATCATGATTAAACATCTTATTGTGCAGCAACCCTGCAACACCGATACTGACCGTCACAGAGATAGGCTCATCCAGGCCGACAGGAACCTCCATCTCACTCACGGCCTGTCGAATCCGTTCAGCCAACTGCCCCCCTCCCTGCGCACCGGTTCCGGGCATCAGGATAGTAAATTCCTCCCCCCCATAACGTGCAAACAGGTCAGTCTCTCGAAGAAATCCCTGTACCTGAGAGGCAAAATGTTTCAGGACCCTATCCCCCACTTCATGCCCGTATTGATCATTCACCACTTTAAATTTATCGAGATCCATCATCATCACCGAAAGTGGCTCCAGGTAGCGAATGGAACGGCTAAATTCTCGTGCCAGCTCTACCGTCAAAACACGACGATTACCAATACCGGTCAGCTCATCGGTTGTGCTGAGCTGTTTTAATTTGGCCTCAGAGCGCTTACGCACCTCGATTTCCAGAGAGAGTGCCTGGGTCTTTTTTTCGATAATGGCATCCCGCTGTTCCCGCTCCTGTTTGAGGTGAGTGACCAGCTTTTCTGTTCTGAACACCGCTACAGAACTTAATAGTGAAAGAAGTACAAAAACAATTAAATGGACGTTGAACAGCCCACCCACTGCTCTCTCTTCAGCACGATAGAGGCCGGCAACGGGAAAGGAGACGTGAATCCCACCCCGAATATCCCCCTCCTTATATCCCTGTACAGCGTGGCACTGGAGGCAGACCTTTTTCACCAAGAGCGGGGCCATATAGGAAAACCTGAGCCCCTTTTCAGATGGGACTATCTCCAACCGTTCTCTTTTTCCCCGCTCAAACGACTCCAGCGCCAGACGCTCCCACTCGGTGGCCTTATTGCCCGGATTGAGCGGTTTCAAACTGGTCAAATGGATATTGAGCCGGGTCCCGGCCATGATTCCGGCCAACTGACGTGTCATATAGGCCGGATTGATCATGGTAAGCGCTCTACCTGAGGGGGTCTTGAAATCCTTCTCCTCTACAACCAGATAGGGGTTAGAGGGCGACTGCCCGGTTACAGGCACATAGACACCGCCATGTTTTGCATTCCACTCCCGTGTAGCCTCAATCACTGAAAAGACCATCCGCCCCTTTTCAGTCGCCAGATTGCGGGTACTCTCTTTCAATGAGGATAGGTTCCAGTTAAACGAAAAAAGCAGCAACAGCGCCCATACCACAACAGGAACCACATAGAGGCTCACTGCAGTCAAATTAAAACGGTTTTGGCGATCTTCTGGCATCTAAGGAACCTCTGTTTCAGAATCACCAGATCAAGTCATCCGGTATCGGGTACTCTGCATACTCTTCCTCTTCTGCACTCTTTTCAGTTGAAGGGGCTCTGTTTATCACTGCATGGCAATCAACCTCTGCAATTTTCTCTGCTATTGCCATCAGTACCACTTCATAGCGCTCATCCAATTTAACAATCGAGGCCATACCCGCCCCTAACTGGCTGAATATCGTCTCTGTCACATAGATTTTTCGAACCCGTTTCTCATCGATAAAATTATAGGGCTTTTCTCCATCGTCCCGCTTGAGGCGATTTACCTGAATCAGTTGGCGCAACTGAGCCAGATCAGCCTTCTCTTTCAGCTCTGCCTGTTTCAGGCGATTGAGTTCTCGATCACGCGCAAGCTTCTCTGCCTGCTGCTGTTTAACCTGCTCGGTACTGCTCTCCAGGCTCTGTTGAACAGCACCACGCTTCTGCTTCTTGCGACGTTGACTATTGGCCTGCTGTGCCTGCTGCTTGTTGGCAACCCTGGCCTTGAGCAACTGCTCCTGTAGCGCATTACCCATGGTCTGAAAAGCGGTATTGACACGCTCCACCCTCTCTTTCAGAGCAGTTCCACTGACCCTCGGCCAGCATTTGCTGAACTTTATTATCCATTTTTCACCCTATATTGAATCCTGATCTGTGGATACTCCGGTACACCATTCACTCAATGGGCAATTTTTCCCAATTCAAGAAGTAGCTGCATCACCTTTTCATGAAGAAACCGGGTCTCCTGAAGATCAATCGCATCACAAATATCTTCTCCCATGTGACTTAACCCAGGAAAACCAAATGAGGCACCACTCCCTTTGATGGTATGGGCTATCGCACGTACAGTATCCCACTCTTTCTCTGAGAGTGCCTGTATTAAGGTTGACCTGTACTGTGTAGCACTCTCTCTGAAAATCCCCAGCAACTCATCATCCACCTCTTCAGCGACAGCGGACTGCTCTGCCTGCATCCCGGCAGGCTTGAGATACTGCTTTAAGGTTCTCTTCAACTCTACTTTATCAATCGGTTTAGAGAGAAACCCGTCACAACCCGCCTGATGGAATGCCTCACGGTGCTTCTGCATCACATTTGCAGTAAGGGCGATCACAGGTATCGTGAGATGCTGTTCCCTGAGTCTTTGAGTTGCCTCGATACCATCCATTACCGGCATCTGCATATCCATCAGGATCAAACCAAAAGATTGTGTTGTTGCCAATGCTACGGCCTCTTTACCATTATTTGCAACACTTACGGTCAGACCCATTTTCTCAAGAATACGACGCAGCAGCAGCTGTATCTCTGGTGTATCCTCCGCAATCAACACCTCTCCCGAAAAACAGTCCACCATAGATTCATCGATACTCCGTTCATGCTGCCGCACAGGGGTATCACTCTGCACATAGGGCAACAGAAGCTGGAACACAGACCCCATCCCCTTCTTGCTCATCACACTGATGCAGCCCCCCATCAGATCGGCCAAATTATGGGAGATATAGAGTCCTAACCCGGTTCCGCCAAAACGGCGAGAGATCGATTGTTCTGCCTGTTCAAAACGGTTAAACAGGCGGTTTACTGTCTCAGGGGACATACCAATCCCGGTGTCCTCCAAATTAAATACCAACAGCCCATTTTCCGCCCATGTTGTCAGTGCAACCCTGCCACTCTCTGTAAATTTAATTGCATTGGTGAGCAGGTTAATCAATATCTGGCTGATTCGCTGTGAATCTCCCATTAACAGAAAACTCTCACAATTCTGCTGCTCTACCGAAAATTGTAGCCCTGCCGCCTCTGCGCGCTCTGATAACATCTGATGCAATTTCTGAATCAGATCACTAAAGTCATACGGGAGATTCTCAACCGTAAACTTACCCGACTGAATTTTTGACATATCCAGAATATCATTCACCAGAGCAAGCTGATTTTTCCCTGCCGCTTCAATTGATCCAATAATTTTACTCTTTGTCGTATCCAACTCCTGTTCAGCGAGCAGCTCACTATTGCCAATAATACTCGTCAACGGGGTACGTAGTTCATGGCTCATCATCGCCAGGAAATCATCTTTTGCCTGATTGGCCGTTCTTTCCCGTTCGATAACCTGCTCCATATCGTTATGACTCTCCTCCAGCTCTTCAGTATAGGAGAGAACATTCTGATGCATTCTGCAGAATTCCGTTTTCAGCAGCATCACCTCTTCACAAGAGCGCCGGTATTGCTCTTCATCACACTTGAACTCATTCCGTTGGGCCTCCCCCATCTGTACCACATCTTTAGTCAGTCTCATCAGTGGTCGAATAACCCGAACCTCGATAGAGAGCCAGCCCAACAGTATGGTCAGTATCAGGGCCCCTCCCAAGGTCAAATGCAAGATCTCACTGTTCTCATGGATCGACCGGGTTAACTCTTTCAGGCTTGCGAGTTGTTGCTCCTCGGTATCGATAAAATCCTTAAGATGAGTCCGGATCCCCTCCATCAAGCCCATCTCCGCCCCCCCTTTGCAACCTGCGCACTCTCTCCCTCCAAACCGGTCACTTTATCAAATACCGTAAACTGACCATCGACCAGGCTTTGTATCCGTGTGAGCCGTTGTTGTTGGGGGGAATGGGCGACCGTCAAGAGACTCAGTGCATCAATATCACCATGAACCTGCTTCACATTCAGTTTTAACAGATTGAGATAGTTCTCTTGCTGCGTCAAGCGGTAGACTCTCTGCCCGGTCTCTGCCTGCAGAATATGGGTGAGTAACTGCTGAGCACCATTGATGACCTGATTCGTCTGCTGCACACTGAAAGCCTGCGTGGTCAACCTCTGCTCCACTTGGATCTCAAGCAAAACCTCTGCGGCAATTACGACAAAAACAGAGAGTAAGAGGAGGATTACCTTACTTCGTAAACTTCTCATAAACACCCATTCCTCAAGTGTTGGACCCGCCGCCTTCACCCTGCCCGATCAATTTGAGCAGATCATGATAATGTGGCGCAAGTTTTTCCGAATCCCCCTCCAGCGCATAGTCCTGAAGCTGTTTTGCAACCTGGGTCATCTCAACCTGTCCATAAGAGCTACCCATCCCCTTGATCGCGTGTGCTATACCGCGTATCTGCTCCCAATCCCCCCCCTCCCAAGCCTTTTCAAGCTCTGTTCGTGCCTCCTTCAGATAGTTCCAAAAATCTTGCCACATCTCCTCATCAATCATATCCGAGAAGTCCTCCCCCTCCTCTGTCTCATCTATAGCGAAGGATTCTACTGCCGTCTCTTCAACCACAGGGGAAGAGATATAAGGAGAGATGGAGGGAGAGTCATCCACAACCCGCTCTGCAGCGTCGAGATACTTCTCAAGTATGCTATAGAGTTGCGCCTGATTAATCGGTTTGGGAAGAAATCCATCACAACCCGCTGCCTCAAACTTGTCACGGTCTTTCTGCATCACATTGGCGGTCAGCGCCACAATCGGACTGTTACAGCGGTTCTCCCGCAAGCGGCGGGTTGCCTCGATACCATCCATCTCCGGCATCTGCATATCCATCAGTATTAACTGATAATCCCCACTCCGCCCCTTCTCCAACGCCTCTACACCATTGACCACACCATCCACTTTGGCCCCGGTCTTCTCAATCAACATAATTTCAAGGCGCTGCAGTTGCAAGGTATCTTCCGCCAGCAGAACACGTCCCCTGAGTTGAGGCACCTTCTGTTTTCTGTCTCTGGATTGATTTTCCTGCGCCTCACTCTCGACATCGAGATCCGTCACCTTTAATGGCAGTTCGACGGTAAAGGTAGAACCGATATTGAGTATGCTCTCCACATGGATCTCCCCACCCATCATTTTAATCAGCTGCTGAGAGATGTAGAGTCCGAGGCCGGTGCCGCCAAAGCGGCTGGAGGTCTTGCTGTCTGCCTGTTCAAACGGGGTAAAGAGCCTGGAACGCACCTCGTCAGACATGCCTATTCCATAGTCCTCTATCTGTAGCTCAAAGCTGTGAAATCCCGGCACTGCAATTCTCTGCAACGGATTGACCCCGAGTCTCAAGATCACCTCTCCATGGTCACTGAACTTGACTGCATTACTGAGCAGATTAAACAGCACCTGTGAAATTCTCATCTCATCACCAACCCACTGTTTACGTAACAGAGGGCGCACTGCATCTGCAACTTCCAGGTGCAATTTAACCCCTTTTGAGTCGGCACTGACGCTCATTAAGGCATTGATATCCTGAACCATCCGATGAAGATCAAATGGCTGGTCGTTGAGTTCAAACTTACCGGCCCGGATCTTGGACATATCGAGAATATCGTTCACCAACTGAAGCAGGGTTTTACCCGCCAGTAGAATATTCTCAAGCAGCTCTTTGTGGTGCCTTTCCACTGTGGAATCGCTCAATAGCAGTTCATTAAAACCGATAATGGTTGTTAACGGTGTGCGTAGTTCATGACTCATACTGGAGAAGAAGCTATCCTTTGACTGGTTCGCCTCCTCCAACTCTTTCTCGGTCTGCCGACGCAGTACAATCTCCTGCTGCATATCCTCGGCAAGATTAAGCAACGCCAGATGAGCACCATGTTTCTCATCATTGATCCCCCAACGGGCGCACCCCTCAATCACACGCTGCAGCACCACATCTTCGGTGTAGGGTTTACTCATGAAGCTAAAGTTTGCTCCAAGAACCTGACGGATATTGGCCAGGGAGTAGTCGCTATAGGCGGTGAGGATCACAATTTCAATATGGGGTGAAATTTGTCGCAACTGTTTGGCTGTCTCCAGCCCATCGATACCCGGTGGCATACGCATATCGATTAATGCAACCGCAAACGGAGTGCCTGCCAGTTGCATTTTCATCGCCTCTTCGACCGCATCCTCCCCCTGGTTCAGTGCGGTAATTTCAAACGGATCATTATGGTGTGGCTGCTTGGCGGAACGACCCTCCTCGCGGATTCCAACCAGAGAGAAGAGTTCCTGTTCATTCTCATCCTGCCTCTCTTTTCCTGCCCCCAGTATGAGAGAGAGGGTATCAAGATTTTCCTGTTGATCATCAATCAACAGAATTCGGTTATTGACCAACTGCTCCGCTTTATTTTCAGAAAACAGCTTTAACAGGGCAACCGCACTCTGCTCACCATCATCTGCTGCGCGGTTGCGGGCAATGACATGGTCCCGCACCAGTCCCATCTTCTGTTGAAAGAGGGTCGGCTCTTGCTCTTTGTGCATCCAATAGGCAGCCCCGGACTCAATTGCAATCATCTCATTACCCACACTGGTAAAGAGAATAGCCAAAATTTGGGCCGTACTCTGATTGTCATGCATCTGTTGAATCAGCAAATCACCGTTGCCCCCCGGCATCTGATAGTCAATCAGTGCAATATCGGGTGGATCACTCAAAGCGATCGACATCCCCTCGGTAACACTCTCTGCCAGGGTGACCCGAAAGCCGATGGCCTCCATATGCCGTCCGAACAACATGCGCACAATGTCCACATCGTCAACCACCAACAGGTGCAGTTGTCGCCCTTCAAGCTCATCAACTGGCTGTGGCATCGGTAACGGATCTGCCGAGAGCAGCAGACGTAGATCCTGATAGGTGCGAAGATAACGATTCTCACGTTTTAAACGCCCCATCTCCTGTTCACGCAGAACCGAATTCTTCTGCAGCAGCTCCATGGAGTGAACCCGTTCCTGTAGTCTGCGCGTCTGTAGTTCAATCCTTGACTCCAGATTGAGCTGTAACATCCTCAGTTCATGGCTCTGGTTCCAGCTCCAACAGGCATTACGGACGGTTTGATAAAGTTCTTCATTTTGGAAGGGTTTGCGAAAAAAAAGGACCTGTCCACCCACCCGGCTACAGGTCTCATCGGTATCGTAGTCACTGTTAGCGGTGATAAAGATAATTTGAAGCCCTTTATCGATTGTCCTGATACGCAGCGCTGTATCCATCCCGTCAATACCGGGAGGCATTCGCATATCAATCAGCGCCACCGCAAAGGGCCTATTCGCCAGTATCGCCTTATGGACCTCCTCCACGGCATCATAACCCTGCGTACAACAGACCAGATCAAAGGGCTCTCGCTGGCAATACTCCTCGACATCACTTTTGGAGACACTCCCCTTCGGCTTGCGCTGAGGAGATAACTCCTCCCCCTTTAAAATCTGTTCCAGCGCAGAGACACTCTTGAACTGACCTTCATCTGCATCACTTTGTGCTGCTGACGACCGGAACAGCTTCTGATACATCTCCAGCAATACAACACTGTCATCTACCGCCAGTACACGACGATTTTTCCTGTTTCCACGCTCCCTAGTCATGCTATTTAATCAGGCCGCACTAGATGTGCTTCTCAATGGTTGACTTCACCTCTTCCTCCAGCGCCCTGGTCAGCAGTAAGACCTCGGAATAGGCCTCATTTTTTAATGACATTCTTGCCATTCTTGCCAAACGGGTAATCTCTGGAAAGCCAAATGAGGCACCGCCTCCCAACAGAATGACGACCACTTTCCACAGAGCCTTCCAGTCTCCCTGATCAATAGCACTGCCCAACTCCTCATACAGCTCTTTCAAACGTTCTATATAGAGGGCAACCAGGCTCTCATCCAGTGCCGGATCAGCCTCTAAGTCGTTCTCCTCACCCTCATGACGGGTATGAACCAGATGCTTGTCCAGCACTCTGTTGAGTTCTACCAGATCCAATGGGTGGAGCAGATAACCATCCAACTCTATATCTTCCAGCATCAGACGCTCTCCCTCTGAGACATCTTCAACCATCACCTCAATCGGAGAGGTCAGACCCACCTGACGTAACAGAATAACCGCCTCCATTCCCCCGCTATCCGGGGCCTGCAGGTCGACCAGCAAAAGATCAAAAGATTCAGAGAGTGCAACCTCAATCGCTTGTGCGCTATTGATAACAAAAACCACATTGATTGCAGAGGGTTCAAGTGCCTCCTGAATAATGTGCTGACGTTCAAGATCTCCTTCCAGAATCAATACATTACCGGACAGCTCCATCAAGACTGGCTCTGGTTTTTCACCGCCCTGAGCAAGCTGCTTCACGGAGGACTCATCGGCTAACGGCAGAGTCAATTGAAAGCTGGCACGGTCCCCACTCTGTTCAAGCAGCTCTAGTGTCCCACCCATGCGCTCAGCCAGACGTATTGAGACAGAGAAGCCCATAGTAACGCCAACAAAGCCCTGGTAGCTTTGGTGCCCCAGTTCAGAGTGTGAGAAGAAGGCTGTATCCAACATGGTTTTCGATATCCCCATACCATTACAACGGACCTCAAACTGAACCTCTTGATGGCTCAGCGCAGTTGCCCTCAACACAACCTCGCCCTCAATAGAGAATTTGATGCAGTTACTCAAAAGGTTGGCAAGGATGCGTCTCGTCCGGTACTCATCACCTACCCGCAACTCCCCGGACTGAAAACCGGAATCAATCCGCAGACTCATGCCCGCTTCTGCAGCCTGACTGCTGTAGAGCAACTGCAACTCATTCAACATCGTCATCGGGCTAAACAGGTACTGCTCAATTTCCAGCCGACCACTCCCCATTTTGGTACTGTCGAGTACATCATTAATCCGTTGCAGCACCCGTTTCCCGGCTCCTTCCATCTGCTTTAACAGATGGTCCTGCTCTTGGTTGACCCCTGATTTACCCAGCTGCTCACCATTGAGCAGCATCACTGCCAGCGGGTCATGCAGCTCCTGACTCATCATTGCCAAAAACTGGCCCTTACCCTGATTGAGTGATTTCAATTCAGCCATTGCATGGCTCAATTTGCGCGACCGGTTCCAGTCAGCCGCCAAAAAACGGGTCAACTGCTGCAGTTCATGGTCAGAATAGGGTTTTCTCAGGTAGACAAATCCATCTCCCAGGATGTCTCGAATCCCCTTTACATTCTCATCGACAAAAGCGGTAATAACAATGATACGTACATCCCGGTCTGCCTGTCGTATATAGCGCGCCGTCTCCAGCCCACTCCAGCCCCCCGGCATACGCATATCCAGATAGATCACGGCATAAGGGTCTTCCTCAACCTCTGCAGTCTCAATCATCGCCACCCCTTGCTGCCCCGAGGTTGTGGTATCAACCACCCATTCAACGGTATCCACATGGTCTCCGTCAAGAAAAGAGTCTGGCTGAAGAGGCTGAGGCGCATTGGATGCAGTCGACTGCAGTAACGCATTCAACGCCGGAGAAGCGATCCCGTCTGAAAAGAGTTTTTTGTACCCCTCCAGAATATCCAGATCATCATCTATCGCCAATACTCTGAAAGACCCTGTGTTACTCATCCACACTTCTCCAAGTTCTGATTGATCAAACTATTAAAACCCCAAAAAATGGGGCACCACCATGGCTATTATACCCGTTTATTCATCGGTAACTTCATCTCTATGCTAGCCCCCAGCCCTACCCCATCACTCTCCATTGCGATTTTCCCGCCACAGCTCACCACAAAATTTCCTATCGAGTGGAGGCCGAACCCACTTCCCGATGCCTTGGTTGTAAAACCAAAACGGAACAGCTTCTCTTTAATCTCAGGGTCCACCCCGTTGCCATTATCCTCTACCCGGATCAGCAAAAATGTCTCATCAAGCTCAATAGTCAAGCGGACAAGACCCCGTTCAATTTCACTTCTCCCCGCCTGAATCTCTTGATCCATACGGGTCAAAATTGACTCTGCACCATTCTTCAGCAGATTAATGAGCGCCTGAAGCAGTTGGTTTCTTGGTAAATAGGGCTCTGCTATCCCTTCAGGGACCACAAACTGCAGCTCCACCTGCTGCTTCTCCATATCACTCTGTGTCAAAATCTTCAAATCATTCAACAACTGCGGTAGTGAAAAATAGGTTTGGTGAATCTCTGGCCGCGCCCCAACCTGCTGTGTGCGGATCACATCAAAAATATGTTCGACCCCCATTTCAACACGCTGTAGTAACGCCTCGGGAGGAAGCACCTCACCAATCGCGGCAGGAAGCTTGAACGAGGCATCCAGAAGGGTCTGACTCATCTTCTCTTCTGCTTCGTGATCCCCTTGCTCCCGACTGCTCTTAAGCTGATCACTCAAAGAGCTATAGAGCTGTTGTATCTTCCTGAACTCTCCAATTCTGACCAAAATATCCTGAAATGATTCACGCACTCCCTGTACGGTATTGCCCACATTATGCAGAATTGTTGCTGACATTTCAGCAATTCCAGATTGAAAAGCGGCATATTGCTCTCGTGCCTCCTCCCGCTTTCTTGAGCGAAGATCATGAATGGCCAGAACTGCCCCCCGCTCCTTTTGTTGCTCTTCACCCACCACAAACAGTGAACCCGACACGGCAACGGCAATCTCCTCCCCCGTACGGTGAACCATTATCTGTTCATTCTGCCCTTCACGGTTATTTTCAAACAGTTTTCCAAAGGGGGTCATACTCAACAGGTCCGGATGAATGGTTGACTCATTTCTAAGTTGCATCACCACGTAGGGGTGCTCTTGAGCCTCAATCAACAACAGACAGACTGTAGCATCAACCTTCCTGCCATCTGCATGCTGCCAATGAAAGGGGTGCTCCTCCGGACAACTGAATACTGTATCAATTTCACGTAACTGTCTCTGCAGTGTCGAAATCTGTTTGAGGTTTAATAACCGGTCCAGCGGCTGCCCAACCAACTCACCACCACTGTAGCCCAACATCTGCCCCAGCTTTACACTGTTGAGATAGATTGAGCGGATATCTCTGTTAGGTGCCAGCTCTAACACTAAAACAGGCAGCGGCGCCGCCTCTAATGTAGTCTGAAAAAGTGCATAGTTTTGGTCATGAAGGCGTTGTAGCTCACACTGGAAATGAGATAGAACCTGATCTGCAGACTCTTCCGTAAAAAATTGCGCTACCTCTCGGCCGATTAACTCAACACACTCAATGCCAATCAAGCCCGCAAATGCCGGATTGCAGCGCTGTATCCTGGCACGTGTATCAAGAATCAGTAGTGGCTCATCCATAGTCTGCAGGATACAGTCAGAAAAGGCTTTCTCCTGCTCCAGTTCACGGTCACGATCCCAACTGCGCCCCAAACTCCAGGCCAACTGGTAAATCTCTTCCGAAATAAAGGGTTTACGCAACTGCAGGACGTCATATTTCAGAACCGATTGCAGCTCATCAATACTCTTATCCGCAAAGGCCGTAACGATCACGATATTGATACGTGTATCGAGATTTCGCAGTGCGCGCGCCGTCTCCAACCCATCCCAGCCTGGAGGCATGCGCATATCGATGAAGGCCACTGCAAAGGGGCGCTCCTCTTTGAGAGCTTGACGCGCTAACTCAACAGCAGCCTGCCCCTGGTCTGCAGCAGAGACCTCAAAACCGATGGTTTTATCTTTTTCCTCGTCTTCTGAAGTAGAAAACAGCCCTTTTGCCCGCATAGACTGGCGTTTGTAACGAGCCGTAAGAATATCATCATAACTCTTCAGCAGGTCATGCTCATCATCTACTACCAATACCCTTCGGTTTGCTTCACTCTTATCCATGATCTCTATTCACACTATTTTGCCGTATTACTCACTTCGATCGGCAATCGAACCACCATCGTGGCTCCCCTGTTTTTACCTTCACTGAGCATCTCAATGGTACCACCGACTGACTGCACAAAAGTGGAGGCTGAATGGAGTCCAAAACCGGACCCCTGCTCCTTGGTTGTCACGCCATGTTTGAAAATCTCTTTCAACTTCCGTGAATTAACACCAACTCCACTATCCTTCACCTGCAACAGGAAGTCATCATGCATCCCTGCAGTCACGCTGATCTGGATCACCCCTTCAGACGTTGCATCGCTCTTCTGACGTTCCAAAATCGACTCTCGTCCATTCTTGACAAAGTTATCCAGCATCTGCACAAATGGGTTTTGTGGCAATACCACATCCGATATCTCTGGCTGGACATCCACCACAACCTCAACCCGGTATTTCTTATTGATATCTTCCTGCATCAAAACTGTATCCTGGATGACCGAGAGCAGATTAAAAGTGACGGCCCGAGAGGCATCCCCACGCGCCATCTCCTGCTGAATGCGTACTATATTCGCAATATGTTCAACCCCCTTGCGAATTTCCTGACCACTCTCTTCCAGTCCACTCACAATTACATCACGCAACAGGTCAGCACTCTGGCGCAAACCGTGGTGTAACTGGTCTAAATTTTCAATCGAAGTCGCACTTCTGAGAGCCTGCTCCACATCAGACAACGTCTCTATACTGACATTATAGCTTTCTGTTTTATGGCTCAATATGCCCACTGCATTACCGATATTGTGCAGCATATTTGAGGACATCTCCGCCAAGCCCGCCTGATATGCGGTCTGGGCAACCGCTTTTTGTGCAGTGGCCTCACGATCACGCAGTACAGTCCGTTCAGTCACATCGTGAAAGGTGAGAACAATCTGGTCCACTGTGGTAAACAGCCGACCCACAGGGGTTCTGCGGAACTTGCCCCAATCTGTATCACTCAACGGGGAAGAGAGCAGTACAAAGGTAAACTTTTCTCCATTTAGCTGTACCGGCACCAACCCCATCTCCACCTCTATCGACTCGCCACTCTTGTTTTCCGCACAGAGAACACGCCCCTCACCCATCTGACGTCCCTCCATATCACCCTGATTAAAAAACTGCTTCAGATGACTCTGATGCTGCTCACGTAGCTCTGTGGGCAGCAGGCGGTGAACACTCTCGCCCTTTAGCTCCTCTTCATCATATCCGAACAGTGTCAAAACATGAGGATTGAGATACTCTATCACCCCTTTTTCAGAGACCCCCAACACACCCATTGAAACCGTGCTGAACATCTCATAGAGTTTTTCAGATTTCCCATACTGAAGCATGGTTGACATTTTATGCGAAGCAGCAGAGATGTTATCGCCAACCAGGGTTGAGAGCCCTTGATCATCAAAAAACTCTTCTCCTTCGACGTAGACCTTTTCACTCTGTTTAGATACAGTGCCAAAACCATCGATTTCAACCACCATCCTGCCAATAACCGGGTGCTCTAACTCCATGACATCTGTCAGTGCACCTTCGTCCCCCATCTCAATCGACAACATCAACTTTTTGACCGCCCTCAGATCAAATAGCCCCTCTTCAACCTGCACCAGCAGTTGACTGAAAAGATCGCCATGGTGCAGTTGAAACAGCCTCAGGAATTCCGGATTAAAACGGTCAATACGCCCTTCAAGATCCAACACCACCAATCCGGTCTGGATACTGCTCATGATCTGCTGCGCCACGTCCATGGTCTTCAGCTGCATTCTGAGAATTTCTGTAGTCCCCTGGTCATTGACCAATTCAGTTTTGAGTCGACGGGTATTTTCATCCAGCAAACGGATCTCCGTCGGCAGTGTTCCTGGCAGTGCCCGCATACGCCGATCGGTATCTCCTGCGGTGGTCCGTCTCACCAGTAACTTCAAAGGAAAAACCAGTTTCTTATAGACGAGGAAGAAAAACAGTGTCACAAATAGCACCACCATAACGTACAGGGCGTAAACTACTATCCGAGTCGAATCGAGCGTTTTGATATAACCGTCCAGCTTCTCCGTTGTCAACTCTCTCAGGTGTTGATCACGATAGCCTCTAAGCTCAGAAATAAGCACCATATAGTGATCTTCCAATGCATAAGAGAGATCGGCATAATGTCCATGGCTACGTACTATCTCCGCTGCTAACGCACTGCGCTTGATCACACCTGCTTTCAGGGTCTCGCCGTCCAAACCCAGTAGTTCACTGCGCTGGCTCAGTTGGAGCTGCTGCTCTGCCAGACTGGTTAAGCCGTCGCGTTCTCCCCTCCTGCGCAGCCCCTCTGCCAGGTAACCCGCCAACTGGTAACCCTCTTTTTGCAGACTGCTCTCCCACTGCTGCAACAACAGGCGAGTCTGGCTCTCGGACAGGTCCATGCGCCGGATTCGCCTCATATCTTCATCGATACTATTAAAAAACTGCTCCATCAAAAATTGGCGCTGATCGTAAGCCTCTCCGATACTACTGAACAGACTGGTAATTTCTGCATGCTCGGTAACTAAAAAAGGAGAGCTCTGCCCCTGTTGGCCTTGTATGTAATCCGAGAGTACGGCGGCAACATCTCCATGCCCCTCCTGATCAATCAACAGATGTTGCAGCAGTACATCCACGCTCGAAATCTCACTCCTTGACCAGGTAGAGAGGGTGTAACCATGTCGCTCAAACAGTTGAGTAAAAAGCTGTTTATAAGAAGATTGTTCAATCTTCAGTACATTGATGATCTGCTGTTTTGTATTC
The DNA here is from genome assembly GCA_013349825.1 of Gammaproteobacteria bacterium. Lineage (GTDB taxonomy): Bacteria > Pseudomonadota > Gammaproteobacteria > Thiopontia. The sequence continues at coordinate 21,844 of DUYW01000025.1, forward strand.
AGTCTACGATAGAGCTGATCAATATATTGCAGCGCCTGACTGGTTGCGCTTCTGATTTTACTCACCGGCACCTGTTGTCGTTCCAGTTGTTGCAGACTGGAGTCCCCCTCTTCAATCAGCTTGACCTGCATGAGTTGCAACGATGCAACGGGCTTCAATCGAAGTATTACCTTCAGGGCCTCCACAAAAACCTGTTCCAGTACAAAGTGTACCTTGTTAATTTGATGGGCGGAGGTCGGGTAGAGGGTAATCAGTTTTCCAGAATCCAGTGTAGAGTTGGCGAGCAGGTGCTGCCACTGCTGCTGCAGGCTCTCTATCTGTTCCGAAACCCCGTGAAGCTCATTAATATTATTTCGAATATTGGCTAATACATTACGCAGACGGGTAATCTCCTCCATGCTGATCCCTGCGTAGGCAATCAGAGAACCGATGCGGTTGTATTCACTATCAATCAGCCGCTGCAAAAACTCCTGTTCATGTTCGAAGCGCTCATGAGATCGTACCCCATGAAGGTGTACAGCAGAGTTGAGCTGTAGTAGTGACTCATTAAGATAGTTGTTTTCAATCGATTGAAAGACGAGTGGCACAATTTGATTCTGAGTGTTGGTAATATCCCGCGATAAGTTGTGATGAATCACATAGAAAGAGAACAGAACAGCCACCAGTATCGAGGGGATCGCAAAGATAAAAACCTTTCCTGCCAGCGAGTTATAATATTTTTTGAGCTCCAAGCCTTGCCAGATTCGGATCATGGGACGACGCAGAGTCCCTTGTTTCCAAAGCAGATTAGAGAGCCAGAGCAGGTTGATAGCCGCCACCAATAACAGCAGTTGAGGTAGCTGTCTCAACCAAGGGCTCTGCAATTTTGCTTCAATATCACTCAGAGGCACCTCAGTGGCCAGGCGCCACAGTGTGGTGGCATTCAAAACCCCCTGATTCAGATTAACCGTAGAGTATGCCGACAGAACCTGTTTTCCCTGATAATCATCCACCTTTTCAACGCCGGATCGATTCATGGCTACCAGAGAGAGCTGGTTGCGGACCGGATACTCCCGATACCATTTCAACGGTTTTTCTGAAATCAACAGGCGGTTATTCTGGCTAATCAAGCGGTTGTTCAGCGTCAAATTGAGCTGTTTATGGTCGGCCCGATAGTGCTCGCCAAGTAATTGCTGCAGGTGCACTGCATCAATCTGAAAAACCAGCACACCCACTCGCTTGCGCCCCTCAAAAACAGGTGTTGCCAGAAACTGGGATCTGCGAAAAGCGGAGGGCAGATGGGGCTTGATCTGGGAGACCCACACCTCTCCCCGGTTCAACCCCTGGGCATGACGATACCCTTCAGCCAGTTCAGAACTGCTCTCAGGCCCCATCAGTAACTTTTTACCGAACTCTACCTCTTTGGCAACCGAGTAGATGACCCGCGCATCTTCCTGTGATTGCAAATCATTCAGCTCGGAGCGTATCAGGAAGATATCGTATAGATCATTCCCCTTCAAAAAGTCATAAAAGATCGGGTGAAAACGGCGATGAACCTGGTCATAAGCAGAAACTCCGGGATCCATCCCCTGTGGTAACTGATCATCACCCGGATATTGCTGGTGAGCACCCAGCTCTTTTGGATTGAGCCGAAGGTAGCGATTTTGCAACTTGGCTGTTGGCGAATCAACAACCTTGAGTGAGGAGACCCCCATCTCAATTCGGTCTATGGCATCTTTATGATCCGCACCCGCACCCGCACCCGCATCATTTTCAACCACAAAGCCGCTGATGTTTTTTCGCTGGGGGTCTTTAATCCAGCTCAGAAAATCATTTTCATACCAGTAGTTAAGCCCCTCAATATCTGCCGGAAAGCCCTCATCAAAAAGTGAAATAGATTGATGAAACTCACCGAGTGCCTTGGTGACATAAGGGCGACTGGCCAACTCAACCAGACGGTTTGCATGCGCATTGTAGAATGTATAGACATCCTGCAGGTGGTCATGATTGACCTTGAGCAGACTCTCTTCAACATCCCCCAGTGTTATTCTTTCCGATAGCTGTCCCGATTCGTACAGCAGCATCGATAGTAGCAGCAGCAGAAATGGTAGTAGTGGCCTGTTCATCATTCAGAGTCCATCCAGTCAGGTAAATCAGCAACCAACCCTCTACAGGGGGCACTGACAAACAGAATACAGAGAACACTGCACTCAAAATTGTTAAGGTCACCTCCTTGCAGAGAGGTATTTATCATATTAATAACCACATTAAGCTCCGGCACCCCTGATTCACTCAGAGGCCCCTCAGGGAATAACCCAAAAATGGGTTGCTGAATTGTCCCAATAGTAGCTCTGAAGCTGACGTAGCTGGTGACGCAATGTCAGCAACTTGTTCCAGAGCTCAATATGGCTCACTTGCGAATTGAATTGAGGACATTTTTCAAGTGACTCAATATTCAGCATAGTAACAATAAACGAAGTCTCAGAGAGTAGCAGTTGCATAACTTCAAACAACGTATTGTTGGTAACATGCCCCCTGGAGAAGGAGAAAGACGATAGTTTTTCCATCGGTAGTTGTGCTTCAATCCTCACAAGATGGTGCAGTGACTGCTCCATCAGCACCAACAGGTCACGCTTATCTTTCGGATATAACTTTCGTAAATGTGGCTCACTCAAAATAAACTCTTCATCCGCTGCAATCTTCTGCAATAACGCAAGCACCACTCGTACATTCCGATCACTATTGGCCAACGGAAGCTGTACATTCAGGGCATCCAGATGGTGAGAGAGTGCGGAGAGTTTCTGATAAAATTCGGTGTCGACTCTCTCCGCTTCTGATCTACTGAGGTCAACCTGACCCTTCTTTTTATTAAAAGATCGCGACTTACCCCCGGAGAGCAGCAGCAAGTGCTGATAACTCTGATGAAACTGTTGTCGCAGCATCGCTGGCGTATACTTATTCTCTGAGAGTATCGCACAGAGAGATATCTGTTCATTCTGAAGCGCCTCAGAGGAGGCTGTTTGCGTTAAGCGCTGCACCTTCAACACCACCTCCTGAGATTTCAAGAGCAGTGCCGTATAGGATCGAATTTTACGGCTGGCAACCTTTTTGAGAGGATAGTAACGACCACGCTGTTTACGCAACTGGGTCACCTCTTCCAGCATCGCATCGATCAATTCCACCAGCTCCGACGCTGAAACTGGCTCCTGAACAGGCGACGCCTGTACAGGGGCAGCAACTGATAAACAGAGAGAGAAGAGAACCGCAATAGCAGATCGTTTACTGTTGAAAAACATTCGCACAGGCTGGGCAGGAGTAGATACAACTCATTGTTGACTCTTCTGGTAGGCTTGAAACCCTCTCAGCAGGGCCTCCATCTGAATACTTCGAATCGGTTTAACCAGAAACCCGTTCACCGTATGCTGTTTTGCCTCAGTAACTGATTCTTCCGCTGAATTTGCACTCACCATGGTAATAAATACCCTGGAGTCAATCTCACGTAGCTGTTGCAGAGCCTCAAGCCCACTAACCTTAGGCATGTCGATATCTAACAGCACCAGATCGGGACGGTTCCCTTTTTCAACGGCCTTGGTGAAAAGGTTGATCGCCTCCTGACCATCTTCTGCCATGATAAATTCTTTAACACCAAATTTACGCAGCATCATTTTTAACAGATTGCGCATCGGCAACATGTCATCGGCAATCAACACCCGTAAATCACTTGGCATAGTCAATAAACTCATCGCTCTATTCTATAAATAAATGGCCGTTAACTCAACAAGCTATCGCGACAAGCAGCAATTCACATGATGGCCTTTAATTCAGCCCTCATTCTCGCGTAGGAGCGCCCCCCCCGCTCCTGCGCGGGGATGAGGAATTATTTTGAAAAATTGCCCTTATATGAGTAGACAGGAGTACAGTCAAGGCAATATTATCCGGGCAAAATCTAAATTGTGCCCCTCTTTATAAAGCGTTGCATTAATTCATGCACTCTAAAATCTAACGACCTTTTCAGCTGGATCTCTGAATGAATTTAACCTATCGCCTCACCATCAAGGTCATTCTGCTCATTGCCCTGTCAACCCTCGACGGCTATTGGCCAAAGTTCTCACAGCAATCTTCTCTGCTCTCCAGCGCCGGGCTACAAGAGTGGATTCCTGTAACAAGCCAGATTTTTTTCTGGGCCATCCTGGCCTCTCTGCTCAGTAATTTAACCCACCACTTTTATGATACCTGGGAGAGACAGCATCCGGGAATCACTATCCCCAAACTTCTGAAAGATCTCTCCTCTCTCATCATCTGGAGCAGCACAACCGTTGTTGTTCTCTCCAAGGTATTCGAGATCGATGTAACCGCCCTGCTCACTGCTTCCGGCTTGATGATTGCCGTAATCGGTTTTGCCCTGCGCAGCATGATCTCCGATATTTTCACCGGTATCGCATTAGGCATAGAGCGCCCCTTCCGAATCGGAGACTGGATTCAGGTCGATGAGTATGAGCCGGGAAAGGTGGTTGAAATGAACTGGAGGTCTACCAAGATCAAGACGGAGGAGCAGGTCATGGTGGTCTTCTCAAACAGTATTTTGGCGACAAAACCCTTCCAGAACTATAGCAGTCCTCAACACTATTTCCGTGACAGCTTTACGGTTCCGCTCGACAGCAGTATCACGGTCCATAAGGCTGAACGTATTTTCATGTCTGCAATCAGTCAAGTTTCTGAAACCATGAGGGTGAAAGAGAAGCCGGAGATACGAATCTCGGGCTTCTCATCCAGAGGTACACTCTGGCAGATCCTCTACTGGGTCGGGGATTATTCCCAACGATATTCGATACGCCATGAGATTCAACGGAGGATGTTACGCAACATGCACTACTCAGGGATCACGATTGCCTCTGAGCGTATTGAATTTGAACAAGCCCAGAGCAGTAGATCTGAAAATATGGATTGCCCGAATGATGACCTTCAGTTCATTCGCACTTTACCTCTGTTTGGCTCGCTCAACGAGTCGGAACTGGGTTGGCTACAACATGAGATGAAACGTATTTTCTTCCGCAAAGGGAGTCATGCTGTGAAGGTTGGTGATGAAGGTGAGTCTCTGTTTATTGTTCAGGAGGGAAACTTTGATATCTCGATCCTCAATACAGAGGGTAATATGGTGAGTGTAGGACACCTTATTCTGGGAACCTTCTTCGGGGAGATGTCACTGCTCACCGGTACACCACGACATGCCACGATTACGGCAGAGGTGGACTCTATCGCTTATGAGTTAGGTCGAGACGCTCTCACAGTACTTTTTAATCAACGCCCAGAGGTACTGGAAGAGCTCAGTAGCTGCCTGGCCGAAAGACAGCTTCAAAATTCTGACTTCCTCAAAACGGCTTCAGAGACAGAGGTCAAAACGGAGATGGCCACACTGGCTCAAGAATTTATAGGTAAGATTAAACGGGTATTTGGTTTTCACAAAGCACATCAGGAAGAGCTTAGAAATAAGATCCACTAATCCAGATTACTGCCCATCACAAGTACAGTACAGTTTATGGATAAGCTGATCTGAAACGATGAAATCTATGGGGTCGACCACTGACTGCTCAATTTTCAGCACAAAGAGACATTCAAGCGATTGGGTTTACTGACAGACATCTTTCATACCCTTTCTGGAAAGAAAGAGTCACTCACCCTGTCTGACCGAAAACTTCTCACTATTGAGCAAAGCGTAAACAGATTTTTGTGCAAGCACTACAACTTGATGTGTTTACAATGAAGCTTGAGGTCTTGCCTGATGCGAGTTGAGTGGGCAGAACGCATGGTTTTGAACTCCAAAACTTGAGTAATAACCTATTTCATTCATAATCATCTGTATAGATGCTATTATCTAATTTGATAGCTATAAGGAAGAGAAGTTTGAAAAAAAGAGATACCGTTCCAACGCAGAACGAAATTATGATGCGTCCCAATGACTTTATTGTTTCCAAGACGTAACTATTCAGAGGTGTTAACGGAAAATAACCCTTGACAGGGTTTTTCAGTAAAAACGTGATTTTCACCCTACTCCCGCACCTCTTGCTTATACTGTT
>DUYW01000026.1 GCA_013349825.1 Gammaproteobacteria bacterium
GGGCTAAATCTGGTGAGGAAGTTAATGCCCTGCTGCCGTTTAATTTGAAAAACGAAGATCTGAAACTATTGGGGGGATAGTGGCGTTTGCTAGACGCTTACGTAGTTATTGAGGGAAAGTAGCTCTTTTTTAGTGATTCAAAATGATCGGTCAGGTTTTTGTCTCCTCTTAGCGTGGCAAGTGTTTCCCCAAAAGAAGGGTTGTAGTTCTTGGCCTCATCCCAGGACATTAAAGGTATAGAGAAAGTTTTTTTGTATTTGTTCCCATAAGAGTCGACTACTAGGACCTGAATGGTTGCTGTACCATTCTTATGAGGCATAGGGAAGCATCCTCCCCAACCGTCACTCTCGAAGTAGACAATACCATTGGTGTTTTGGCCTTCTTGCAAGTATGTTGGCGTTGATTGTCCTAGTATGCGATCAACTTGAAATAGAGAAGGAAAAACTTGAATAGATTCTCCAATATCATGTTGGAAAGACTCTAAAAAAGCAGTTTGACCAGACAGCTGGGACCAGAAAACCCTATTATGAACCCATTGCCGACTGAATGGCTTTAGCTTCCAATGGAAGCCGGCTTTGACTTTTTCAATGCTTGCTGGTGCAGAGCCTACATTTGAAATTGTAAGGTAAAGAGAGATCGCAGTTCTAAGAACATCTTGCCCCTCATGCTTCATTCCTGTATCGAGCACAGCACAAAGTGTGGGACCCTTAATTGTATCAATGTTGAATTTAGGTTTATGTCTCAGTGTTCGGAATATGCCTGATATCCACCCAAACAGCATAGTCAGAACAAACAGAATTAGAGTAAGGTAACCCGAATTGCTGTTGGTCCAGTCAATGATTTTGTTGAGCAGTTCCATCAGTAAATTAGCTTGAGGTAGTTGGAGATCAATGCACAGCCTCATCATCTAGGTTGGCGTGCATCACTGTACCCAGTAGCCCCGCAAGATTGGTCTCCCCTAGGCACTCACGCTCCACGACCTCAGAGAGTGGTTGTGCCTGAACTGTTGAGAAAGCAGTAAGCAGGAATTGGGCGAGAGCTATCTTCATAGCACTGATGTTGCCTTGAAGGTGGGCGCGGCGCAACTGGAGAAATGTATCAATATATTTCACTCTCAGGCTGTTGTGATGATGTTTGTCAGTCTGTTAGCCTCGATAGATAGTCCGTGAAGGGGGAGTGTTGTTGTGAAAGCAATTGTAAGATTTCTATTGTTGGCAGGGGTGATCCCAAGTATTTCTGTGGCTGAAATTATAGATACAGTTGATTGGGCTGCCATCGCGCCAGGAAATGAGTGGACATACAATAACGAGCTTTATTCATGGGACACTACAAGAGATAGTGTTGGCACAAACTCCATTCCGATTAATGGTGTCGAAACATGGCCGTATAGTTCCAGCGAAGGAACAACCCAGTATTTTTCAACGAATAATGGCATTCGATTACATCGACTTGGAGGGTTGAGTGTTTACATTAGTGGATTTGGCACATTGGATTACTATATAGATGCTTCCCCGGCTATAGTTTATGCACCAGCCACGATGAGCCCCGGTGACGTAGTAAATTCATCAGGTACGGCGACGTATGTTTTTCCTTCTGCTGGCGTAAGCTATCCGATTAGCTATACATCTAGCTCAACATTTTATGGTTTTGAAGATGTTGAAACAGTTCTTGGTACATTCAGGGCGGTTAAGATTCAAGTTGAGTTTTCAATGAGTGGCAGTATTGAAGGGGAGAACATCAATGAAACAGCAAGAACTATTTATTGGTTGGTCAAAGGGTTGGGGATTGTAAAGCAGTGGGTTGAACAGGATAGTGAAACTTGGGTTCTAAAGAACACCAATATCCCAGAGAGTAGTTATCAGAGCTCTATAGCTGATGCCTTTCCGGATGACCCACTGTACAGCCAAGACAGCGATTTAGATGGTCTTCCTGATGAATGGGAAACAGACCGTATTGGAGACTTATCATCTTCTGAGGTATCTGACTCTGATGGTGATGGCTTTACTGCAATGGAAGAGTTTACTGCAGGAACAGATCCTCTCGTGGTTACGGTTCAGTCAGGATTTAATCAGGCAGATATTGATGCTGCAGTTGCAACAGCTATTTCTGCTGCTATTACGTCCCAAGTACAGGCATGTGCAGATAATCCTGCATCCTGCGGCATTACTATCAGTCAAAGCATAACTTCTCATTCGTTAGTAGGTGGATGGAACCTTATCGGCGGCATGGATGCTAGTGACTCTGCAAGTATTCAGTCTTTTCTTGACGAGCATGGAGCGACATCAGTGTGGGGGTGGGATGGACTGAGGTGGAGTAGCTACCTCGAAAGTACGCCGGTATTCCTCAATAGCTTGACCGAGATGAAAGCAGAGGAAGGGTACTTCGTAAGAGTGCCTTAGGCTAAGTTCACCTTTTATTGACTGAAGACCCGCATTTGAATATAGAGAGGATGCCTACAGCCGTTTGAGTCAAAGAGGTTGTGGAAATGCTGGCTGACTTTCCACGAAATAGAGAGTGGAACATGCAGGTGTTCTCATTCAGGATGGCAGCTTTGGAGTGGGTGACTGCTCAGCAGGATGGTCTCTGACTACTTCCTGTAGTGGATCAATCTCTTCTAGGTGCTCGTTTACGTTTTAGGGCACCTCGAAAAACCTCTAGATTGACGATATTTACATTTGTAACTATCTGTTTCTATGTTATCAGTCTTGCGAAATCAGTGGTTTTTCGAGGTCCCCTTTAGTGAGGAATGAAAAGATGAAAGTAGGAGTGATAGTGATTGGTGGCATATCCATAGTATTAGCGGCAATCTGGAGTATACCTAGGATGGTTGATGCTGTTGCTGATATGGCGCGGAAAGGGAAATATGTTGTTGAGCTTCCCGCAAAATGTGATCAATTACTTGGTGAACAAATGGATATGTATGTGGGCGATCATCAGTACCCAGAAGCCGATCTCAAGATGATTAATGCAAAGGTGAATGAGTGTTTCACAAAGCAGAAAGAAGTCTATGAAGCACTTGAACAGACAGCTGAAGGAATGCAGGTTCTTTTAGATGCAAGATCACCATTCAGTGACATCAAGGATGCGGTTAAGCTCATTAATAAAGCTAAAAAGCTGCTAATCACTCCTAATCAATGATGTAGAGTGTTATGTTATGGGTGCTATCGGATAGCTGAATTAATAGTGATTGATACTCTATCATTGCTGACAGCAGAAGTTGTTGAGTTGGACCAGAAGGTGATGTGTGATCTGGTATTGTCAAGGGATGTAAAATGACAAAATGCATATTTTTCAATGAGGGCTTATGAGAGTTAATTCATATTTCAAGCAAGCTGAAAAAATAGTTCCTGACGTGGCAGGAGTGGTGGTAGCTGCAGTGGCAATTCCGATTGTACTTGGTGCTGTTATGCTATTGGTTGATCAGATTTCAAAGATAGATGTTGCGTTGTGGATAACACCGGAATCACTCTCTATGACAGTGTTGACTGCAACACTCGCGACAGCAATTTGGATACACTTTAGCAATGAAAGGAATAGGCAGTCACTTTCATATTTGGATAAAGCGATTGACCTGATCAAAAAGGCATATGAAATTTTGTCTGATGAAGAAGGTGAAGTTACAAATGACCGTATACGCTGGGTAACAACGGCTCGCTTACTGCAAAGGGCGGATAATATTTCTAATAGAATTACTGATCAGGCTCATAGGCATATCTATATGTCAGAGCATGATTATTGGCGTCATCAATTTGGGGAGTTGCTTCATTTTAAAAGCGCGGGGATATGGTCATCTTTTTTCTGTGGCATGGATCGTACTTGGTCTCTAAGTCGTGCTGCAATTTGTACTGCAGAAGAAAACAAAGGAGAGACATGGATTCCGGGTGCTGCTGTCTCAGTTGTTTACAGGTTTTCAATATATCCCAGACACTATGAAGATCCGCTTCGGTCATCAAGATCGTTGAACTCTTGGGAAAGAGATAAGCTGTCAGCAATGGAGCAGGACGGCGTACTGGAATACATAGCCTTCCGAGAGCATTTTATGTGTGTTGATAAGAAAGTTTATTATCTTCATGAAACATCTGCTGAAATGGATACCTCAAAGATTGAGGAGAAGATCAGAAATCACCATGACGTTCTAATCAGGGTGTGATTATTGATGAAATAATCTTTGTGTGTCTTGACATTACCACGTAACAGATCAATACTAAATGGGCACTGGCAAAATCCAGTGACGGGTGTGGTAACCCGATTAGCTAAAGCGCAACATGCGCTGTCGTTCGAAGACGAGCGCATTTTTTACGTCCGTAGTTTATGACGGACCGTGCAGGGCACCTTCGGGTGGCCGACCTTTAGCCGGTATTACCACCTCTGTACGGTCTGTCACCTTAATTCTGTGGTAAGGATTGGTGGCAGTTATCAAACGATAGCTAAAGGAGGTGCATCATGCACAACCAAACCACGGGATCATTCCCACTAGAGGTAAGCTGTAATGCTTGCCATCACTACCACTTTGATCTGCAGTTCAACGGAAGCTGTGATCAGCATGAACCAGGTCAATCACTCGACCCACTCACTGAGCACTGTGTTCACTGGGAGATGTACGCTCAGCCGGTGTTCAACCCATATCCTCGAATCCATATTTCTGCATCTTTACCTGTAATGGGGGTGAGAGCATGAACCAGAGAGTACACATCACAGAAACTGACTCACTGTCACTCGTGCAGGGAGTTGCACGCAATGACGGCCAACCAATCACACCAGCAAGCTATGGCAGTATCTCCCCGGCACAGAGAGTGAATATCACGCTTGCTACCCTTGGTGCTGCAATGCACGAGGCTGATCTATCCTTAACCCGTCTATCTGCCTCAGAAGATGAGAAAGCCGCTCTATCAGCCGCTAAGGCACGCTCACTACTGGTGATGTGTCTGGATAAATTTGTTGATTTGATGGAGGTGCAGTCATGAGCGTCTTTATTATTTTGCATACGAGTGGAGAGCTCTCATACGGGTCATCGGTACATGCTGAAGAGTGTAAAAGGCTGGCTCCACATCTTTATTTATTGGACCTTTTCCCAGAAATCATTACTCAAGAGATTGAGAAGCGAAATGGGTTGCCTGGGAAATCAGTTTCACCCAAGAAAGATGGTTCGATAATGTTTGAGGTAGCAGAAGATGGTGAAACCTATACCAAAATCTTCAGTCCTCTTCTGGCTGAAGGGGAAGCTGAATGGAGAAAACTGCTTCCTCATCTTGAAAGGCTGAAAAAGTGCATAGAGACAGCGAAGGAATATGTCCGCACTACTGCAGCGAGGAGTCGGTCATGAATAATATAGCAAGAGTAGCAAGGCCAATTACCCATGGAGCCTCTCAAGGGTTTGCGGATGGTCCATTTCTGGCCGCTTTCTATAGTATGGGAGACTCAATGCAGCCAACTTTGGAACCAGGGCAACCTATACTGCTTGATATTGCTGTTGACCGATTCACTGAAGAGGGAATCTATGCGATCAGGATTAATGGAGACGGGAATCTATGCGATCAGGATTAATGGAGACATCTATCTCAAACGACTAAAACGAGCTGTCAGCGGTGAGATTCATGTGATTTCTGATAACGCGACCTATGAAATGTGGACTCTTAAACCAGAGATGAATGCTCAGATTATTGGGCGAATGGCTCGAGCTTTGGATGGTGATGTTGTGGGGGCGCAGTCATGAGCAAGCGAGGAAAGAAGAAGGTGTGGAGTGGCGGCAGCTTCCTGGCATTGCCTCACAAGCTGTTGGAGTCGGATAACTACTGTAACCTCACTGCAGGGGCCGTGAAGCTGTTGGTGGATATTGGAAGTCAGTACACAGGAAAGAATAATGGTGACCTCACAGCAGCTCTCACGGTGCTGAAGGGTAAGGGGTGGAAGTCACCCTCTACGCTGGATGAGAAGCTCTCAGAGTTGCTGCACTATGGGTTCATCATCAAGACCCGTCAGGGTGGCCGGAATCAGTGCAGTCTCTATGCGCTGACTTGGCAATCAATCGATGAGTGCGGCACTCGGTTGGATGTAAAAGAGACCAAAGTGGCAAGTGGAGAATGGAAGGAAAAGAAGCCAAAATATGTCTCAAAAAGGAAGAGACCAAAGAAGCAGACTGCTACGCAAATCGTAGCAACAGAAAACAGTTTGAGTACTACGCAAATCGAAGTCACTAACTACGCGAATCGTAGTAATGAGACCGAGCCAATCCCCCCGTTACTACGCGAATCGAAGCAGTCAGCCCCTTTTTCTGTGTACCCTTACTACGCAAATCGTAGACCTTTATACAATTATACCAATACCAACCCAAAAAACGGGGTCCCATGGGTGGGGCATAGACTGCATGTTTTCAGACAGCCGAAGAGGGCGAAGCGAAGGCGCAATGCACAGGGTAGATTCGACCGGGGCAAGATCCAGTTGAGCGGTCATGCTGGGAAGAAATCACTGATCCAAAATCAGGACCAGCACTCAGCGGGCCGAGGAAGGGAAGCCGCATGATTGATCTGAACACTGAGAGCGGATGTAGACAGTTCCTGGTGGATAGGCGTTTCTCGTGCCGTACTCTGATCCCAATTCTGGATCAATGCCATAATCTCAACCTTATGGATCGTAGAGAAGCCAGAAAGCTCAGGCAGCATCAATCACCGATATTTGATCGCCGTGCAGACGTTCTCGAAAAGAGAGCGAAGCAGCGATGGTTGTCAGTCAAGCCGGTCGGAATAGGTACGCGATTGAAATGATTTTCATGCTCCCTCAATCTGATGAAGTCTCCAGTAACGGACCCGGCACGGTGCCCATTTTGGATATCGTGCATAACGATAAAGGACAGATGTCCAAAACGGACACCAGTTATCGGAAGGGCAACGGTTCTGCTGAAATAGATGTGAGCAGATTTGCGTACACCTACAAAGATAGTCAGAACAAAGAGCAGGCCTACATGTGTTTTTGACCCTGTTCACTGGAAACGGTGAGCGGGATTTTTGTTGTTTGTGTATTGATGATTCTGCCAAAACTAAGGAAACCCTTAGATTGTGTGGAATATTAGAAATTGTGGATATTGTTTCTGGGTTGTCGCTATTTATGGGTAAGTTGACCCCGCGCTATTAAAAAACAGTAATTTAGTAATAAGGTGAGGTTCTAATGAAAAAAGTTAGTTCCTTGTCGAACTATCAATAGGTTATTCAATATACATAATTTGATTTATTGACTATTTTCTCAATGTGACCGTGTGTAATAGATAATAGGGGTTCTTCACATTGCCTGTGGATAACTCTGTGAGTAACTATTGTTTGAGTGTTTTGTGATTGAGAAAATACAGGAATCAGGCTGTGTGCTTAAAAAATAAGCAGTGAAATATTTCTCTATTTTTTGCTTGGTGAGAGTCCCGTTACCAGTATAACCGGCAACGGGAACTTCTGAATATGGTGTCCTCACCACCCGATTAGTCTCCTCCTCCAGCAGTGGAACCCGGCGCATTGTAGAGAGGCATATTGATCTGTGCAACTGTATTAGATGGCAGCTATACGACAGACTAAAAACCAGTAAAATATACCACCATGACAAAATCAGAGCTAATCAACCGTCTCTACCTCAACAACAAGCACAACCTTCCATTGGAGGATGTTTCAGCGGCAGTGAATCAAATCATAGGCCGCATGACAGACGCTCTTGGAGGTGGTGGTCGTGTAGAGGTGCGTGGGTTTGGGGTCTTAAGCCTGCATGAGAGAGCAGCCCGTACAGGCCGGAATCCTAGAACAGGTGAAGCAGTTCAGGTGCCAGCCTGCTACAAGGTTCACTTCAAGCCGGGGAAGGAGTTGAAGGAGAGGGTGAATTCTGAGGGGGTAGGTGGGTAAAAATCAAAAAAGTATACAGAAAGTATACAAAATGGCTTATTCAATAAAAAGCAGTCACCGAATTAACGATAACTGCTTGAATTTAATGGTGGGCCATGAGTGACTCGAACACTCGACCAAGAGATTAAGAGTCTCCTGCTCTACCAACTGAGCTAATGGCCCAAATATGGGGTGACTGATGGGGCTTGAACCCACGACAACCGGAATCACAATCCGGGGCTCTACCAGCTGAGCTACAATCACCATTACACTTCTTCTACCTGCCAGTAGTTGGCGCGCCCGGCAGGATTCGAACCTGCTACCCTCGGCTTAGAAGGCCGATGCTCTATCCAAATGAGCTACGGGCGCAGTATCAATACATAACTGGTCGGGGTGGAGGGATTCGAACCCCCGACATTCTGCTCCCAAAGCAGACGCGCTACCAGGCTGCGCTACACCCCGTTCGCCGATAAAAATCAGCGAGCGCGAATAATACCATCCACAGCGTATCAGTCAATAACGAGTGATATAATCTGGTCACTTTTTTTACTTTGCCGTAAATACGAGATAAGGAATCTTAAAGGGATGAGTGCACAAATTCTGGATGGAAAAAAAATTGCTGGTGAGATCAGGGAGCTGGTCCACCAAGAGGTGAAGCACCTGCTGGCTGATGGTCGCCGTCAACCCGGTCTCGCAGTTGTACAAGTGGGCGATGACCCGGCGTCAAGTGTTTATGTGCGTAATAAGCATAGTGCTTGTGAAAAGGCGGGAATCTTATCCATTAAACATGAGGTCCCTGTGGAGATATCACAACAGGCGCTGCTTGATCTGGTCGATGCGCTGAATGAAGATCCAACAGTTGACGGCATTTTGGTGCAGCTTCCACTTCCCGCCCATATAGATTCAGAGACTGTTATTGAACGCATCCATGCGGATAAAGATGTTGATGGCTTCCACCCCTACAATATGGGACGTCTGACCTTAAAGATGCCACTACTAAGACCTTGTACACCAAAAGGGGTGATGACGCTGCTTGAGCGAACTGGAATTCCATTGGAAGGAAAAGAGGCGGTGATCGTGGGGGCCTCAAATATTGTAGGCCGTCCGATGACTCTGGAGTTGCTCACTGCCCGTTGTACCACTACAACTTGTCACAGCAAGACAGCCGATCTTGAGGCGCATGTACGTCGAGCTGAGGTGCTGGTGGTTGGAGTGGGTATTCCCAACTTTATTCCCGGTGAGTGGGTACGTGAAGGTGCTGTAGTGGTTGATGTAGGTATCAACCGGCTTGAGGATGGCACCTTGACGGGGGATGTTGATTTTGAAGGTGCCTGCCGACAGGCATCCTGGATTACCCCTGTGCCAGGTGGAGTTGGTCCAATGACCATTGCTACTCTTTTGCAGAATACCTTAAAGGCGGCCGAGGTTTTCCATAACGCCTAATAGAGACCTGTATAGCGTAGATTATCCTCTGCGCCAAGTGGTGCCATCTGCACCATCCTCTAACACAATCCCTTGCTCGGTGAATAGGTCACGAATACGGTCTGATTCTGCCCAGTTTTTGTTGGCCCTGGCAGCGGTTCGGTCCTTAATCAGTTGTTCAATCTCTGTATCGCTCAGTCCATCTTCATGATTTTCACCCTTAAGAAACTGGTCAGGGTCTTGCTGCAACAGTCCGAGAATTTCTGCTAACTGCTTCAGTAGCTGTGCATGTGCTTCAGTTGTCAGGTCTTCACTATCATTGAGTCGATTAATTTCACGCACTAAATCAAATAGTACTGAAAGTGCTTCGGGTGTATTGAAGTCATCATCCATTGCTGCATTAAAGCGTTGCTCCCATTCGCTTTCCATTACAGCGGTAACACCTTCTGACTCAATGCCACGTAGTGCTGTATAAAAGCGGGTCAATGCAGACTGTGCATTTTGCAGGTTCTCTTCGGTGTAGTTCAGTGGGCTGCGATAATGGCTGGTTAATAGAAAGTAGCGTACAACCTCTGCTGGATACTGTTTGAGTACCTCACGAATGGTGAAGAAGTTCCCCAGTGACTTGGACATTTTTTCATCATCAACCCGTACAAAACCGGCATGCATCCAGTAATTGACGAAGGTCTCCCCGGTCGCCCCCTCCGATTGTGCAATCTCATTTTCGTGATGCGGAAAGATAAGATCCATCCCTCCACCATGAATATCAAAATGGTTACCCAGACATTGTGTCGACATTGCGGAGCACTCAATGTGCCATCCGGGACGCCCTTTACCCCAGGGGGAGTCCCAGCAGGGTTCATCGGGCTTGGCTGATTTCCATAACGCAAAATCCATCGGTGCACGTTTAATGTCACCGATTTCTACACGTGCACCCGCCTGTAAATCGTCAAGGTTTTTTCCTGAGAGTTTACCGTACTGATCGATGGCGGAGACATCACAGTAGACATCTCCATTATCTGCCACATAAGCCTTTCCGTTATCGATCAGCTGTTCAGTCATGGATAAAATTTCATCCATTGAATGGGTTGCTCTGGGTTCCTGATCGGGAGGCAGAATGCCTAATGCCTCAGAGTCCTCATGCAGTGCATCAACAAAGCGTTCTACCAAGTCTGTAAAGAGTTCTCTATTCTCGTTGGCACGATTAATAATTTTATCATCAATATCAGTAATATTGCGCACATAGTTTACTTTGTACCCCTGCGCACGAAGGTAACGTACAGCAACATCAAAAAATACCATTACCCGGGCATGGCCCACATGACAGTAATCATAGACTGTCATTCCACAAACATAGAGGTTCACCTCTCCTTTATGGATTGGTTTAAACTGCTCTTTGGTTCGTGTCTGGGTATTGTAGATCTGCAACATGGTTTTTCTCTTTAAAAATAGATACAAAATCAGCACAGGATTATACCCCACCCCCGTTGCGCAATGGCGGCTGCAATAAGGTATGATTCCCCTCAAATTCACAACCAGACAATACTTAACAGAATAGAAGACTATGAAGAAGAATCTGACCATCTTTGGCTCCGTGGTTGCCTTGCTGGGTGCCGTCCTGTTTACCGTAGTACCCTCTGATCCGGCCGTTGCGACTGAAGAGAATCCATTGATTGCTGCCGATTCACCGCTTGTAGAACTGGTTACTAACTACGGTAACATTACACTGCAGCTGGATGCGGCTCGAGCGCCTTTTACGGTTACCAATTTTCTTACCTATGTAAAGAGTGGTCACTATGATGGCACGATCTTCCATCGTGTGATCCCCCGTTTCATGATACAAGGGGGAGGTTTTACTCTCGGTTTTGATAAAAAGCCCACTCATGACATGATCCCCAATGAGGCCGATAATGGACTCAAGAATCTGTTCGGTACGGTTGCCATGGCACGTACTGGTGATCCGCACTCTGCGACAGCGCAGTTTTTTATTAATACCACCAATAACCGGTTTCTCAACCATACCCGCAAGTCACAGCGAGGTTGGGGGTATACTGTTTTTGGTAAGGTAATTAACGGTATCGAGGTAGTGCGCCAGATTGAGCAGACGAAAACCGGACCCGGTGGCCCGTTTCAGAAAGATGCACCCGTTGAGATGGTGATCATCGAATTAGCCCGACTTATTTCCAAATAATTTGTAAACAGAAGGATCGACCTACCATGATTGTAAAGATGACCACCTCTCACGGAGAGATTACGATTGAGCTTAATGCCGAGAAGGCCCCGCAGACTGTAGAAAACTTCATCGACTACTGTCGTGATGGCTTTTACGATGGCACCATCTTCCACCGTATCATCCCTGGTTTTATGGTTCAGGGGGGAGGGATGGAGCCGGGAATGGCAGAAAAACCAACCAATGAGCCAGTTGAGAATGAGGCCAATAACGGATTGAAGAATGATGTTGGCACGCTGGCCATGGCTCGTACCATGGACCCACATTCGGCAACTGCACAATTCTTTATCAACACCAACAGTAATGGTTTTCTAAATTATCCAGGGCAGGATGGTTGGGGCTACTGTGTCTTTGGTGAAGTGACTGAAGGAATGGATGTGGTTCGAGAGATTGAAAAAGTTGAGACGGGCAGCCGTGGCTTCCATGATGATGTGCCTAAAGATGATGTCGTTATTGAGAAGGTAGAAGTACAGGAATAACCGATGACTCAATGAGCTCCAGAAGAGAGTTTCTGGAGCTCACGACACTGATCCATGTCTATCTGCTTTATTGCTGACCTGCATCTATCGGCCGATAGACCTGAGATCGCACAACGCTTCCTTCACTTTCTCCAACAGGAAGCTACTCAACACAGAACGCTCTATATCCTTGGTGACCTGTTTGAGGTTTGGTTGGGGGATGATCTTTCATCTCAAGTTCATGCCAATATACTGTATGCATTGAAGCGTGTGACTGAAACAGGAACCGCTATTTATGTGCAGCACGGCAATCGTGATTTCCTGCTTGGTAGACAGTTTGAAGAGTTGAGCGGATGTCAGCTGCTTGAGGACCCCTATTTAATCGATCTGGAGAGTGAGCAGATTTTATTAATGCATGGGGATCAGCTCTGCAGCGATGATTTGTCTTATCAAAAATACCGAAAATGGGTGAGAAACCGGTTTAGCCTGTGGGTGCTGAGACATCTTCCAAAATCAGTTCGCAGGAGAGTTGGAACTACACTGCGGCAGCGTAGTGAATATGGTAAACAGCAGAAGTCTGTAGAGATTATGGATGTGACTCAAGATACTGTAGAGGCGGTGACAAGGCAGTGGAATAGTACCCACCTGGTGCATGGTCACACACATCGCCCCGGATATGAAACTTTTAGGTTGGAGAATAGACTGATATACCGGCTGGTATTAGGGGATTGGGGTGCAAGCCAAAAAGAGAATGTTTGGGTTTTTTCAGAGGGAGAGTTCAGTCAGCGACACTATTGATGTTGTCTCTGTTGTTTTCTTGTGAATGATTGAAAAATATTCTGACTAGTGATGTTTTGGTTGTAAAAAAAGCCTCAGCGTAACGATTACGCTGAGGCTTTTAGTGAGCGAGAGCGACTCTCTTTACTGAGCAGCAGGAGCTACTGGAGCATAAGGGTAGTAGCTAGGACGAGATTCAGTGCGCAGATCAGAAGTCCCGTTCATGCGAGCATTCTCAGCAGCATCCATATCAGCCTGCATGTCAGAAGATCCCTTACCAGAAGCGTTTACAGTCATGCTGAAGTTACCTTCTGCATCACCACGACCTTTGCCGGCGCCGCGTCCCTTTCCGTCAAAAGCACCGTCAGCAGAACCAGTTCCATAGCCAGACTGGTTGTCATCACCGCCGCCGAAGAAGGCAGAAGCGCTAGAAGCAACAGCAGCAAGAGCGATAGCAGCAATAATTTTTTTCATGATAAATCCTTTAAAAGTAATAATTTGAAATTTGTTTAAAATTTTTGTGAGTGTTTTTTCACAATATGGAAGGAATTATACAGTAATATAATTGAATGTTAAATGGTTAATTATTTATGTGTTATTAAATTATTTTATCTTCGCCATGTACAAGACAATAAAAAACCTCGGTGTATTACTACACCGAGGTTTTTGAGGTATGAGACTCTCTTACTGAGCAGCAGGAGCGTAGTACCCAGGATACCCAGGACGTGACTCAGTGCGTAGATCGCTGTCACCCTTGATGCGGGTGTTGTTAGCAGCATCCATATCAGCCTGCATGTCAGAAGAGCCCTTACCAGAAGCATTTACAGTCATGCTGAAGTTACCTTCTGCATCAGCGGCACCCTTACCAGCACCACGTCCCTTTCCATCGAAAGCACCGTCAGCAGAACCAGTTCCGTAACCAGACTGGTTGTCGTCTCCGCCACCGAAGAAAGCAGAAGCGCTAGAAGCAACAGCAGCAAGAGCGATAGCAGCAATAATTTTTTTCATGATAAGTATCCTTAAAAAGTAAAATTTGAAATCTGTTTAAAATTTTTCTGTGAGTGTTTTCTCACAACATGGAAAGCATTATACAATAAGATAATTGAATATTAAAGATTTAAAAATCTATATGGACATAATTAAATTTATGTCTTTTGTCAGCATAGTCCCCCTAAATGCAACCACAAAAAAAGCCTCGGTGTATCGCTACACCAAGGCTATTTATTTGAGAGAGTAGGTTTCTCTTACTGAGCAGCAGGAGCTACTGGGGCGTAAGGGTAGTACCCTGGGCGAGACTCGGTACGTAGATCGCTGTCACCCTTGAGGCGGGCATTGTTAGCAGCATCCATATCAGCCTGCATATCAGAGGAACCCTTACCAGAGGCGTTTACAGTCATGCTGAAGTTACCCTCTGCATCACCACGCCCTTTACCAGCACCACGACCCTTTCCGTCGAAAGCACCATCAGCAGAACCAGTACCGTAACCAGACTGGTTGTCATCTCCGCCGCCGAAGAAGGCAGAAGCACTAGAAGCAACAGCAGCAAGAGCGATAGCAGCAATAATTTTTTTCATGATCAATCCTTAAAGGTAAAATTTAAAATCTTTAATTGAGAGTATATGGTCAGAGTATTTCTCTTCTCTCAATATCTGTGCATTACTATACAATAAATGCGTTGAATAATAAAACTCAAACATTTGTATTGGCACATAAAAATTATTTATTAATGGTTTTTTAGTGTTCTCGAGTGGCTCGGAAGTTAATATTAGGCCAGCGCTCTATTGTCAGATCTAAGTTGACTCGTGTTGGAGCGAGATAAGTGAGGTTGCCTCCACCATCTATGGCGAGGTTATCGCTGCTCTTTTGCTTAAAACGATCCAAGTCGACAGGGTTTTTACACTCCACCCAGCGGGCGGTATAGACCGATACACTCTCATAGAGTGCTTCTACCTTATACTCATGCTTGAGTCGGTGCGCTACAACATCAAACTGTAATACACCAACTGCGCCAAGAATGAGGTAGTTATTATTGAGGGGCATAAAGAGTTGGGTCGCTCCCTCTTCAGAGAGCTGCTGTAACCCTTTTTGTAGCTGTTTGTTCTTGAGCGGGTCTTTGAGACGAACCAGCCGGAACAGCTCTGGCGCAAAGTGGGGGATACCGGTAAAACGCAAGGTTTCACCTTGGCTGAAGCTGTCACCAATCTGGATAGTGCCGTGGTTATGTAACCCAATAATATCACCGGGCCAGGCCTCTTCGGTGTGGGAGCGATCTCCCGCAAGAAAGGTGAGGGCGTTGGGGATGGCGATATTCTTATTGATTCGACTGTGGTGGATCTTCATCCCTTGGTTGAATTTCCCGGAACAGATGCGCAGGAAGGCGATGCGGTCACGGTGTTTGGGGTCCATATTGGCCTGAATTTTGAAGACAAAACCGGTAAATTTCTCTTCAACAGGCTCAATGGTGCGATCTTCGGTATCACGTGATTGTGGGTCAGGGGCGATCTCAACAAAACCATCGAGCATCTCTTTGACACCAAAGTTACCCAGTGCGGTTCCAAAGTAGACAGGGGTTAGGGTGCCTGCCAGGTATTCATCCAGGTCAAAAGAGTGGCTTGCTCCTTGAACCAACTCCAACTCCTCGCGAAGATCCTCTGCAAGGTCGCCAATGGCCTCATCCAGTGCTGGATTGTTGAGCCCTTCAATGATCTGCTCTTGTTGGATGGTATGGCCCTGGCCAGTACTGTAAAGAATAGTACGATCTTCTGCCAGTTGATAGATTCCCTTGAACTGTTTGCCCATCCCGATGGGCCAGTTGATCGGCGCACACTTGATGTTGAGAATCGCCTCGACCTCATCAAGCAACTCAATAGGGTCACGGATATCCCGGTCCATCTTGTTGATAAAGGTGAGGATGGGGGTTGTACGCAGACGACACACCTCCATCAGTTTGATGGTACGTGGCTCAACGCCTTTCGCGCCATCAATAACCATTAATGCAGAATCGACGGCAGTGAGTGTTCGATAGGTATCCTCAGAGAAATCCTCATGTCCTGGGGTGTCGAGCAGGTTGACGACTCGTTCCTTGTAGGGAAACTGCATCACTGAGGTGGTGACCGAAATACCACGCTCTTTCTCCATCTCCATCCAGTCAGAAGTTGCGTGACGGTCCGAGCCACGCCCCTTGACGGTACCAGCCTGCTGAATCAGCTTTCCGAACAGCAGTAATTTCTCGGTAATGGTGGTCTTGCCCGCATCCGGGTGTGAGATGATGGCAAAGGTGCGCCGTTTATCGATCTCGTTCTGCAGTTGGCTCATTCCTTGAGTGGTTCCTTTTTGAGTATCTTTACAGCTCAGTATCAGGCGATTTCAACCATCTCAATCGCAAAGGTTAACGCCTTACCAGCCAAGGGTGCATTGCCATCAACAGTGACATTTTCATCATCAAAATCAACAATAACAAAGTTGATCATCTCACCGTTAGGGCCTTGAGCATGCATCTGTAAACCAAGTTCAGGCTCCATGTCCTCTGGCATCATTGAGCGCTCAACTTGAGCAACCATTTCCGGGTTATGTTCACCATAAGCCTCTTCTGGCGCAAGTGTGACTGTTTTCTTGTCACCAACGCCCATACCGCGGCAGGCACTGTCAAAACCGGGAATTACCTGGCCACTACCAATGGTAAACTCAAGTGGGTCACGCCCCTCTGAAGAGTCAAATTGCTCTCCATCATCCAATGTTCCAGTGTAGTGAATTTTTACGGTACTGCCATCAGTGGCTTCGGACATAATTTCGCTCTCAGTTGAAGAAGGGGAAGTCATTTGGCCCCTTTGTGGAAAACCGCTATTCTAACGTGATTCAATGAGTTGCGTCAGCCAGATTCGGCTGCGCAGCCCCAATTCTGTGGTGTATCCACGTTCAGAAAATTGAATTTTATTATTTTGATCAACAATATAGGAAGTGGGTACACCCTGTACTCCAAACCGATGAGCAATGGTCCCATCAGGGTCTGTAATAGTTGTTGGGTCTATTCCTTGCTCCTCTAGGTAATGTTCTACCTCCAGCGAGGTACCTGACTGCATGGCAATGGTGATGACTGGATAATCTTCTGCAATAGAGGCAATACTCTCCTCTTCCAGCTTACAGATGGGGCACCAGCTTGCCCAGAAGTGGATTACTAACGGGGTCTCTCTGGGGGTGTCGAGACTAAAGTGTTCTCCCCGAATGGTGAGTGCATTGAGTGGTGGAGCCTGACCTACAGCCATTCCTTGTTGTTGCCAACTTCGTATCGCACCGATGGCAACCACAACAAACAGTAGCTTGATGGAGCCTTTAAGCGTAAATCTCATGACCGGTTTTTGCGTAGTAATGTGTTGGAGAGTCTTTGAAGGGCATGCTGCAGGCTATTATTATTTTGCTGTGCTTGTTCGGCCAGTTGGTGGGCAATAGCGGTGGAGGGGAGTTTGGGTTGGATGGGGGGAGGAAGAATTGGTTCATTGGAGAAGCGCACTTTCAATTTAACCTGGGTGACTTGTCTTGCCCCCTCTTGATGAAGAAGATCAAGCAGATTTTGTTGCAGAAAACGGCCGCGTTGTAACCAGCTTGGAGAGTCTGCGTGAAATAGAGCAACCCCTTTGGGGGTAATGGTGCTGAGGTGAATGTGGGCCGAGTAGGGGAGACCCAGTTTTCCCATGACGCGTTCACTGAGCTTTCGCAGTTGAAAGGCCTTTTTGATCAATTGATTATTGTTAACTTCTCTGGAGAGGATGGAGAGTGGACGCTTTCCTCGGGGAAACTGGTTTTTCTGGGGAGGAAGGCTCTCTGCAACGAAATATTCAGCAGCCTCATTTTGAGGTTGAAGCGAGCGCTCTGGAGCTGTTGAAGTAGAACGTTCTTGATTCAGGATTTGGTGTATCCGCTTCAGGCTCTTGTTTGCTTCACTCATAGTTCCTCATGATAACATCCCGTTTCATGCAGAGACTATCACCCCCCGATACTTCCCACCCCGGTGTCTATCAGATGTTGAGTGCTAGTGGCGAAATTCTCTATATCGGTAAGGCGCGAAATTTAAAGAAGCGGGTCTCCAGTTACTTGCGGAGTAGTGGGTTGGCCCCCAAAACCAGAGCTTTGATGTCGCATGTTACCTCTATTGAAGTGATCACCACACACACCGAAAACGAGGCGCTGATCCTTGAGAGCAATCTGATCAAGAAGCATCGTCCTCGCTACAATATTTTGTTGAGAGATGATAAGAGTTACCCCTATATTTATCTCTCCATAGAGCAGAAATTTCCCCGCCTCAGCTTCCATCGCGGTGCACGTAAGGCAAAAGGGCGCTATTTCGGTCCATACCCCAGTGCCGGCGCGGTGCGTGAGAGCTTGAAATTGATGCAACGGCTATTTCCGGTACGTCAGTGTGAAGATAGTTTTTACCGTAACCGTACACGCCCTTGCCTTCAGTATCAGATTGAGCGCTGTACAGCGCCTTGTGTTGATTTGGTATCTGAGAAAAACTACCTGAGTAATGTGCGTCATGCAGTATTGTTTCTGGAAGGAAAGAGTGGCGAAGTGGTAGATGAGTTGGCTCAACAGATGGAGCAGGCATCGGCCAATTTGCAGTATGAAGAAGCAGCCCGGTTTCGGGATCAGATCTCCAGCATGCGACGAATGCAAGAGAGACAGTATATCAGTGGTGAGCGAGGCAATCTGGATGTGGTTGCCGTGACCTCAGCAGGAGGGGGAGCTTCGATTCAGCTCTTTAATTTTCGCCATGGACAGAATTTGGGGAGTCGCAGCTTCTTTCCCAAGAATGTGCAGGGGAAGAATGAAGCGGAAATTCTCTACGCCTTTCTGTCACAGCACTACCTGGAGCACCAGCCGCCGGTGGAGATCCTGGTAAACCACCAGCCGGAGCAGCAACAACTGTTGCAAGAGGTTTTTACCGAGGTTGCAACGCACAAGGTGGCTATTCGTCATCAATTGCGTGGAGACCGTGCGCGTTGGATGCGCATGGCTGTAGAGAATGCTGAGTTGGCGCTCAATAGTCGGCTCTCTCAAAGGGCGAGTGCTGTTGATCGGGTTGAAGCACTGCAGGATGTACTCAAGCTAGATCAGCTGCCTCAGCGAATGGAATGTTTTGATATTAGCCATACCATGGGGGAAGAGACGGTTGCATCTTGTGTGGTATTTGAAGATGGAGTGCCCTTAAAGGCAGATTACCGGCGTTTTAACATCCACGACATTACTGGTGGTGATGACTATGGTGCCATGCGCCAGGCACTGGAACGGCGTTATACGCGGTTGGTGAAAGGGGATGGACGACTCCCCGATCTGTTGCTGATTGATGGCGGCCCGGGACAGTGCGCACAGGCACATGCCGTGCTGGAGGAGTTGCAGATTGATGGGGTCTCAGTGTTGGGGGTGGCGAAAGGGCCAGATCGAAAAGAGGGGCAGGAGAAGCTCTTCCTGAATGGTGCAGCAGCACAGCTACTACCAGCGGATGCACCGGCACTGTTACTCATTCAACAAATCCGTGATGAGGCACATCGCTTTGCAATTACGGCACATCGCCAACGGCGGGCAAAAAAGAGAAACCGCTCCCCTTTAGAAGGGATTCCCGGTGTTGGGCCTAAGCGTCGCCAGCAGTTATTGAGCCATTTTGGCGGATTGCAAGAGGTGGCGCGGGCAGGTGTTGAGGATATCTCTGCCGTGACCGGCATCAGCCGAGATATTGCCCAGCAGATTTATGACCGTTTTCATGAGTAGTTAAGATTTCTTTATGCTGCTGTTGATTCTCAATAACGAATCGGATCTAATGCAGCGATGCAACTCAATTTACCGACACTGCTGACACTTCTTAGAATTGTATTGATCCCATTTTTTCTGATGTTCTTCTACCTGCCTGTGGAGTGGGCAAGAGTGGCGGCAACAGCACTCTTTGCTTTGGCAGCATTTACGGATTGGCTGGATGGATTTCTGGCACGTAAATGGGATCAGACCTCACCCTTTGGGGCCTTTCTCGATCCGGTTGCAGACAAACTGATGGTAGCATCTGCGCTGGTGCTTCTGGTGAGTGAACTCTCTAACGTGCTGGTAGCTATTCCCGCTATTGTAATTATTGGTCGCGAGATCACCATCTCGGCATTACGGGAGTGGATGGCAGAGATGGGGAACCGTACCAATGTGGCGGTCTCAATAATTGGCAAGGTCAAGACAGCGGCACAAATGCTTGCCATTCTACTGCTGCTCTATCGAGAACCTGTTGGAGAATTTCCAACCTCAGTGGTTGGTATGGTACTGCTCTACGTTGCAATGTTGCTGACGTTATGGTCAATGGTGCTCTATCTGAGAGCGGCCTGGCCAGTGCTGAGTCAAGAGTAGTCAACTGTCTTGCTCTTCTTTTAAAGGTTACGGATCAACTATAATGGCCTGGTCAATTCAATCTATACAGCATCAGAAGATCTGTTTGATGAGGCGCTCAACTCATTAAGAGGTTATCGAGTGCGTTGGAACCAACCAACTCATCATTTTGATATTCTAGAAGCACATCAAGGTATCGACTTACTCTGGGAGTTAAGTGCAGTGAGCTATATTGATCGATAGTGATTGATGCGTTGCTAAGGAACCCCTGAATAAGTCATGTGTAAATGCCTAACGCCCATAGCACCCAATATCTTCGTTGAAAACCTTGCTAATAGCCCGCTATTGGCTGCGATCTTCGCCTTGATCTTGAACACTATGGACGTAATTCAAATTACCCAGACTTGTTCAGAGGTTCCTTAAGGAATCTAGGAATAAGTCTGGGCAAAATGAATCGTATTCATAGCGCACAAGATCAAGGCGCACCCTGAAAGATTGCAGCCAATACAGCCTCTTCTGCCTGTTCAAAGTTCTCATCGGCCAACAGTCTGTAGATATAACTTTGTCCATTTAACCAAACTTTACTGTGCTGACTGCTCAACTGCTCTCAGCAGACCGACCTACCCTTACCTCACACCAAGAGTTAAATAATCCGCATCTAGCGTTCCAAACATCAAAACAGCTAAATTAGCCGGTGTATCAACGTACATAACCGCACCATCACCAAACATTTGTACCGTACCATTGGCTGTCTGAGGGTAATCATAGGAGAGGTTATAAGCATTCCACCCTTCCGTCGCTGTAGAAGAGGCTTCCACACCATCTAATGCCAGATGATCAATCGTGACCAAGGCACCCTCTATATGCAACGCAAACCCCTGATAACCTGAAACATCCACATTACAATGAGCACCACTCCTACCCTGAGCCAAGAGCTGATAGTCATCATAAACCGTAGTGATTGATTTCTCAGTCGGCTCCCCTCTGTAATCGGTATCCTCATAAGCAGGGATACCATACAGACTCCACCCGTCTCCTGTTGAATTGATCGCAGCGGTAGCTTGTTGGGCATGGATGTAGTACCCCGCCTCCTGATCCAGTTGCTGTAGTGAATTAAGGAATACCGGCACCCCATCAACATAAGACTGCCAGCCACCCCTCCCTTTCTTCCACCCCCAGACAGCATCACTCTGAGTGTTGGTAAGCAGCTCTGAAGGCACTGTGTTCGCGGCGGTGATTCCTACCAAATTCCACCCAATCGCCCACGATGGATGACCGCTTGTCTCTTGCCCCTGTAGCGTAAAGGAGAGATACCTGAAGCCTCTTCGGAAACATAAACCCAATACCCTTTCCCCGCCTCTAACGAACTGAGCGAGTTAATCGCTGTCTGGCCTGAAATGTAGAACTTCCAACCCGCTGTCCCGTCATAACGCCAGATTGATTCAACCCCCGTTAACTGGGCCAGCTCTTGAAGCGCACCCTCATTCGGAAGCAGTGGAATACCCAGTAAATTCCACCCTGACTTCAGTGAATAGTATTGGCTTACTAAAACAGCATCACTATTCGATGAGACTGAACAGCTCCCTAATATTTCAGGGTCAAAGCTGTCCGTACCACCACCTCCACCGCCACCACTCTGCTCACTCCATCGGGTTGCATCCAGAGGATAGGGGTCCTTGCTATCAACAACCCCATCATAGTCATCATCAAGACCATTAATCTCATAACCATTAAGAATGGCTTCACCATAACTATAGGTAGAGACCCCATCCACATAGACCGGTGTAGTACTATCGGCCAGCTCTAACCCCCAAAGCAGATCCGCAAAATCAGGAATTCCATTACCATTTTGGTCTTCCGTAAAGAGCGGATTATTGGGCCAAAGATCATGAATATCTTGTACTCCATCATAATCCCCATCGGTGAAGCTGACCTCAAACGGGGTCTGTATATAGGAGTAGATATCATTGACACCATTCTTAAGCCTGAATGTGAGCGTATGGTAACCCTCATCAAGCTCTGAGCTATCGATCACATAACCCGAAAAACCGACCATCTCAACAGGTGTCTCCTGCAACACCCGGCTCCCGATGCGAATCTGTTCAATCGTCGTATGCTGCGCAGGGTCGGGCTGTAAAGCATCGACCATAACAAAGCTACCCTGCTGCTGAATAACTGGAGCACGCAAATGGTCCAGAGTCACGCTCAATGAGTCGCCTTTCTCAACGATTGATGCACTCATATTCAGAGTTGCCGATGGCATTAACATCATACGACTCATCACCTCTGTCAATTGAGCGCGTGTCACTAAATCTTGTGGATTGACGCTGGTGTCGCGCATAAACAGTCCATGCAAGTGAACCAATTGGGCCTCATAGAGACGGTCTGCACTACTGAAACAGTTTTGTTGAGTCGTCGACGCACAAAGGGGGGCAGAAAATTGGGGCAGATCACCCTCTAAACCGAGCTCAGAGACCCTCTCTTTCAACCCCAATAACGTTACCATCAAACGACTGATTGCCTCATTGGTGGGGGCTGCAGCAAGGTTTGTATCCACATCCAGGCCATTGAGCAGTCGTGCCGTTGTGTAATAGGGGTCCACCCACACAGGGACAGGACCAGGTGCCTTTAACAGTGCATCTGTTGGGATTGTTACAGCCCCATGATAAGCCGCTGCACCGACAACCATTGCCAGCATTTCAGACCAACTGGGCTGATCATCCGGATAAAAGTTACGGGTACCACTTTCTGCATTCCCAACCACCAACCCCTGTAATGTGGCATAGGCAATATAATCATCATGGGCACCACTACCGTCCACGTCAGCATAGAGATCCAGAACATTACCCTCGGTAAAAGTCAGCACATCAATGGTCGACTCACTGCTCTCCAAGCCATCACTGACCGCAACTGTGATGGTATGGTGAATTTGACCATCATTGTAGTTTGCACTGAACCGATTGCCATTGATCGAGGCACCACTGCCAGAGACAATTGAATAACTCAATGTATCACCATCCGCATCTACAGCGATAAGATCCAGAATCAAGTCACTATTGACCATTCCAGCCACCTGCAGTGGCTGGTTACGACTAAATTGCGGAGGATGGTTGGTTCGCAACTTAACCCAGAAGGTATCGGAATTTCCCACCTTTACCGTCTCTCCACTGCCATCCACCAGCTTCCAGACCGACTCTTTAAATACCTCTGACCCCCCCCCCTTTACACGGATGGGTAGCTCCACCAAAAACGCTCCATCAACAGACACATCTCCAATAGAAATCTCGCTACCGGACACATAATCCGTGCTTACCAAGTCACTATCGGCAGAGACCATGACCGCCTTCAGTCCAGAAATTGCTACATTCCCATTTCTGAAACTCCACTGTTTGGTCGCCTGCGTATACTCCTGTCGGTTGGTCCCTGTCACCATCACACCATCTTGCAGGTTCTCAGAAAGCAGGGATACTTTTGGCACCGGGGACAAAAAGGGCAAAGCCTGTCCGCCGCGCACGAGACGAACATATACGTTGTTGTTCTTAGAGAGCCTGCCGTCGCTGCCACCGTAGAAATAGACATGCCACGCGTAAGTCGAACTGCCGGCATACGGCGACGAAGACCAATAATACGAATTCTCTGTGTTGGGAAAATAATTGTCATTGATTGCAGGACTGTAACAGCTCATCTCTACCAACGAGGCGAGCTCACTCAGGTTGGGGAGTCTCCAATCATCATATCCGGCAAACTGTTCGGTATCTGCCGCCTGGAGCGCCTGTTGCCAGGTTTTTGTCTCTACGGCACCACTACTGCAGTCACTGCCACTGAGTCCCTGGGAGCACTGTTTCCAGATCAGTCCACTCTGCAGATCAGTGATGGTGCCGTCACTGTTGTCTCGGTAACGGCTGTCGGGGGCAGTGACAAAAATTGTATCACTACAGGTCTGAGCCCAGACGACTGGATAGAGATTCAACAGTAGAGTCAATAGGAGTATTTTTTTTATCATGCGATTTTTGGGGAGAGATTAGAGGTTTCAGGGGGGCACGGCGCAATATAGAGTGTTCGCAAGGCGCGCCGTTTCAGGCCACCACGGAGAAATCCTTCTTCGGCGACAAAGAGGAATGAGATCTGCTGTTTCTGAAGCTTTCTGTTCAGACTACGATAACTGCTGAAACTAAATTCCAGTGTCTGCTCAAAGCCACTTCGACTCTGTAACTTTACACCTCGCCACTGTAACAATCGGGGAATCTGCTCTAACAGCACCGTCACATCCCGATTAAAAAGCATGACGGAACGACCCATCTGTATCAGACTGATGGGGATCGGTGCTCTCTGCACTATGCTAGCGGCCCAGTGGCTAAAGTAGCGCCACTGGCTTCTGAACGAGGTGACACTTTGCGGTTCCCAGCGCGGCCTCAGTTTGGTTGGGGTTGATTCAAACAGCAGCTTGAGCCAACCAAATTCACTCCAGATTTGCTGCTGCAGTCGATTGCTATTGGCGTGACGAAAGTGGCCCAGATAGCTGGCGAGGGCAGCCCTTAGCTGCTCACGTAACTGTGGGGAGAGATTGAGCTGCCCACCATGCCAGAGCTGCTGTTGAAAGCTACGTAACTTGTCACGCAAATTTCCCACCACGCGACGACGCACCAACCGATAGTGTGGACGAACGATATAGCCGAGGAAATCAGCCCCCGCATGAGTGGGCCGCAGGATCTGCCCCGCTTTCAGCTGAAGGTCGAGACGTTCATTCAAAAACTGCTCAATCTGATGCTGCCACTGCTGCAACTGCACCTGGTTGGGATCCAACAGGATAAAATCATCCACATAACGCAGGTAGTAGCGGCACTTAAGCTGGTGTTTGATAAACTGATCTAACTCGTTCATGTAGACATTTGCAAAGAACTGGCTGGTGAGGTTTCCAATCGGCAGCCCTTTACCGGGCGCCGCCATCGACAGTCGCTTATGGTCTGGTACCGCCTTGAACGCCTGCAGATCTCCCCGGTAGGTAACGTTCTCTGCCGGGTTGTGTTGCAGGATGACTTTTGTGAGCCAATAGAGTTGATTGGCCTCATCACGCTGCAGTTTCTGTTGCTCAACAGCCTTGAGAAATCTCCGCTTAATCATCCCCAGTAGCCGGATACGGTCAATAGTATTAAAGAAATTACGGATATCCAACTGCAGAAACCAGGCCGTTTTATTGCCGTTATCGCTTACCGAGCGCATAAAATGACCAAGACGCTCTACTGCGCTATGTATCCCCCTCCCCTTACGATTGGAGTAGAGGTCATGGATAAAGATCGGCTCATAGAGCACCTCCAGCCGGGGTACCAGTAGGTGGTGTACCACGCGGTCCGTGAAATCTGCAGCATGGATCTCGCGCATTTTCGGTTGCTGTGCGAGGAAACAGAGAGAGCGGGAGGGGGCATACTGGCGACTCTGCAGGGCTTTTAAGGTCTCGACCAGATGGTCCAGCAAATGCACCTCATAGCGTTGTGCATTTGCGCTCCCTCGCTTTCTCCTGCGGCAGCTACGATAAGCCTGCCAAAGAGAGCGAAAGGAGAAGAGATCCTCCACATCACGCTCCGCCGCGCACGAGACGAACATATTTGTTGTTGTTCTTATTGTTTCTGTTGTCGTTGCCATTGTTGAAATTGACATTCCACGCGTTATTCGAATTGTTGGCATTCGGCGACGAAGACCAATAATACGAATTCTGACCAGTGAACTTCTGTTTGTTGACACACATCCATGCGGTAGTGTGAAACAAAACGGTTCATACCCCACCTCGCGGTGTGGTGTCACCGGCACACAGTGACTCAGTACGCCCGTTGTGCCTGGGAGCACTCCGGTTCTGACTGTTGCGCCCTTCCAGATGCCGACGCCACCCCCCACTCTGTCTACCTACAGAGACCGCTAGTTCAACGATCTGCTGAAATTCCCTGAAGTGACGAAAGGCCTCTAGCTCTTTCGCCAACTGGATCTGTACCTTGATATCATCAACTGCCAATCCCAACCGCTTTATCTGACTCTGCTGATTATTGTCGCTGTTGTAGGCACGAATAATCAGGCGACAGATACCCATCGCCTGCTGACGCAGGTCCGTTCCCAGACTATATTTATGATAACGGGGAAAATGACGAACAGCCTTCTCTACCTCCAATAGCAGGAGGTTAGCATCTCGCCAAATCGGTAGTTGTTGCATATGTCTCATCTTCAAACCACTCCTAATAGCAAAATCACTGTCCGCCGCGCACGAGACGAACATACCGGT
>DUYW01000027.1 GCA_013349825.1 Gammaproteobacteria bacterium
CATAGGGTGCAATATTCAATTGTTCAAAATACCAGTTAGTGACATCTACAGGTTAACGGCACGCTGCTCTGTTTTTTGAGGAGTTTTTTTAGGCTAACGCTATCTATAATAGCATGTTTTTGTTGGATTTATAGTTATACGCTGAAGGTGCCGGATCTAAAAATAAGATTTTTGATAAGTGGCAATTAATTGTTGTTCAATGTTGGCGAAGGCAGTAGATGTCAGCAACTCAATGGTAAGATCAAAATATATATAGATTTTCAATGTACTTACAGCCATATTGACAGACCAATAAGGTAAGCAGACAATTACACTGATTGATATTTATCATTTTATAAGCTGTATAAATTATGAGGCTCTCTGATGTATCCAAGTAAATATGCCATTTTTGCGACAACTGTGGTTGGCGCTTTATTGATCAATAGTGCGGTGTTAGCGGGGGTAGGTCACACTACCTCAGATCATGGCCACGTTCCAGGGCCAGAAGTGGCAATTGCAAATCAACCGGTTGGTGGAAATGTTTCTGCCATTACGGGGGTTGGTGGGTTTGCAGGTGGTAATGTGGGGGTCTTGTCTGGTGCAGATGGGGTGTTGATTGTGGATAGTTTGTTGTCCGGTTTTCAGTATAAGCTGGAAAACGTACTCAGCACCTTGAAAGTATGTTCGGGTTGTGGCGATGTTAAGTACTTGATCAACACTCATTGGCATTTTGATCATACTGGTACCAATGAGTATTTTGGTAACGATGCTGTTTTGATCGCACATAACAGTGTGCGGCCACTGCTCTCGTCGGAGCAGGAGGTGAAAGCGGTTGGTAAGGTTTTTCCAGCATTGAAGCCATCCGGGTTGCCGGATATTACATTTACAGAACAGTCATCGCTCTACTTTAATGGTGAAGAGATTGAGTTAACTCACTTTCCGAAAAGCCATACCTCCGGTGATGTTGTGGTCTACTTCAAGCAGTCAGAGGTACTTCATCTGGGAGACCTCTATTTCAACGGCATGTTCCCGTTTGTGGATCTGGAGCATGGCGGCAATGTACTGGGTATGATCCGTAGTGTTGAGTCTGTGCTGCAGAGTTATCCTGCAGATACAACAGTTATTCCCGGCCATGGGGCAGTTTCTGGTATGGATGAGCTACGCTCTTTTTTGATGATGCTTAAAGAGACCACAGCGATAGTAGAGAAGGGGAAAAACAGTGGTATGAGTTTGCAGTTAATGCAGAAGCAAGGGCTTGATGAGAAGTGGGCGTCTTGGGAGTGGGGATTTGTGAGTACAAAAATCTGGATTACGCTGGTTTATAACAGTCTCCCATGATCCTCTGAAACTTGCTCATCACGATGGGGGACGGTATCTGAGTGCAGTATTTCTATATCCCAATAAAAAACCCGCCGAAGCGGGTTTTTTGCTAGAGAAAGCTCTTCAGCAGATAAATCCTAGATTTATCGATACGCTGGTGCTGACTCTGTGTGCATGTCACTGTTGCCTTTTATACGGGCGTTTTCAGCAGCATCCATATCAGCCTGCATATCAGAAGCCCCCTTTCCTGAAGCATCTACACTCATGCTGAAGTTTCCTTCTGCATTGCCTGCGCCTTTACCGGCG
Organism: Gammaproteobacteria bacterium; assembly: GCA_013349825.1. GTDB lineage: Bacteria > Pseudomonadota > Gammaproteobacteria > Thiopontia. The sequence continues at coordinate 1,606 of DUYW01000027.1, forward strand.
CCGCGTGCCTTACCATCCATTGCGCCATCAGCAGAACCTGCACCCTGACCAGACTGGTTATCATCACCGCTCATAAAAGCAAAGGCACTCGTTGTAGCAAATGCAGATGCGATCAATGTAATTATTATTTTTTTCACGATCCTCTCCTTTGAGAATAATTTTAGTTATCACTGATATTTGTCAGCTTTATAACTTTATCAAAAACAAAATCTGTTGGATACCATTAAAACGGTCAATTTTGCTTTTTCTCACCTGAAGTCTCAATACAGTAGCATCTGGGGGGGTATCTCTATTGTCATGGTGAGGACAAATCTTGATGGGTGATGGGTGATGGGTGATGGGTGATGGATGAATAATTGTTGAATCTGAATTTGTAGATACAACGTATAAGTTATCAGAACATGAGCGATGGACGTTCTACTGGTATAAATCAAAACGACAGGAGTCAACAATGAGACAAATTATAATTGCGCTATCATTAGCATCAGCATCAATGCTTTCCGTTGCGGGTGGTATGCCTTTTGGTGGAGAAGATAGCGTGGAAGATGCTAAAGACCTTTGGAAGGTGCTGGTCACAGAGGGGCTGGTGGGTGAAAATGCGGTACACTCCAAACCTTATAAGGGGATGCCACCTCATGGAATGGTGTTGGACACCATTCAAAAAACAGTCAGTGTGAATGGTCATACTGGTCGAGTGATCATTAAAAGAAACTACGGGGGAGAGGGGGTTGATGTTGCTAAGGTTGCCAAAGATCCAAAGCCATGGCTGAAGGCAGTCACAGTGATGTTCAAGCGTGAATATGGATATGATCCTGAAAACCAAAACTGGTTCTGGGCAAAGTTTAAGCCAAATGGTTCACTGCACTCAAATCCTAAAAAGATGTTGTTGGCGGGGCGTGTGGCAAAAGGGATGCCAAAAGGCTGTATTGCCTGTCATAAGGCTGCCCCAGGTGGTGATTACCTTTTTAACGAATAATTCAATAACCAAACACTATCAGGAGATGACCGCACCAAAGATATTTGGTGCGGTTTTTTGTTATGGATAAAGTAAATCAAAGAATACCGTGGATGTTGTTACTGATAACAGTAGCGAGCTCTTTTTTTGTCTGTGTACAAGCGGCACCCTCATCACAATTTGTTCCGGTAGGAACAGTCGAGGATGTTCATTATGCGACCCGATTATGGGATGCCATGGTGAGGGATCAGTTAGAGGGTGAAAGTAGAAAAAACAACGCACCATTCTTTGGTGGAGCAAAACCGCATGGAGAAATTCTGGAGTTGAGCTACCAAAATCTCACGCTGGGTGCTCATACAGGATTTATTGTGGTGAAGCGTAACTATGGTAAAGCAGGGGAGTCAGGTGTGCGTGGAGTGGTGACCGTGGAGCGGGTTTCGGAGGATCGAACTCGATACCTGGATTCGATCACAGTGATGTTTCAAAGAGAGGCAGGGTTTGATGAGGACCATCAAAATTGGTTCTGGGTTAAGTACAAGCCAGATGGGACACTCTTTACAAAAAAGGTTGAAGGTCGGTTAACCGCTCTGGCGGGCCGATTACTCAAGAGCAGGCAAGGTGCAGATAATAGTGGTTGTATCTACTGCCATAGTTCGGCAGGTGGTGGAGACTATATTTTCTATTCAGAAATTATCGACTATATGAATCACCAATAGACGAACAAAGCAGCACCTAGATCAAGCCATTTTCTTCAGTCTACTTGTAGCTCTCTGCTTGGTTGGAGGCTGGTACTACTCGCAATCAAACCTTCAGTAGCGAATAACCGTAGATGATGCTGCCAATAACCATGAATGGTGAGAAGAATAGCCAGCCACCAATGAAAGCAATCCACCCTTTAATGCCTGCATGGCTTGCCAGAGCGATAAGAGCACTTGTGCCCGTCAGGAAATACCTGAAAAAGAACACCAGGACAACCAGAGCGGATAAGCCAACCACGGTTAAGAGTGCATGAATCATAAGTTAATGTACCGATTCATTATCAATATTGGTGTGCATGACAGTGCCTGAAATACCAGTCAGATTGGTGAGGGGGAGAGCCTGGGCTGATAGGGGGGTGGTAAGAAGTGGGCTTATTCTATTGCTGATCATAATAGTTAAATGCTTCCTCAGCAGACATGGGGTGAATTTTTGAGTGGCACTCATAGTAGGCAGTACTCTTCTCAATTTGGGTCTTCTCTAGCGCATCACGATATTGTTGTAGATGCTCTTTCTCTAGGCTGGCATCGATCGCTACTGGGGTCTCATTACATATCTCTTGGGGAATGGTTTTGGTGATTTGGCTGCAAGTGGTTTTCTTTGAGCCTCGTTCCAGTATTGTGGTGCATGTGACATCAGGCCGATCAATCAGCACAGTTCTACAGGATTTGTGTATCCGGTAGCCACGTTCAAGAACCTGTGTCGTGTGGTCAATCTTTGACTGGTAGTCAGCTTTAGTGGAGCTGTATTGTTTGACGATATTATCCCTGTCACATACGAATTTTGCCCGAGAGTTGGCATCCATCTTTTGGAAACCCTTCAGGGAGGTACAGCCAGACAGAAGTGCTACAACAAGAAGCATGAATATTGAGTTGAGTCTCATGTGATCGATAGTGCCTTATTGCGGAGAGGGGATCAATCTGAGAAATGTAACAAAATATTTCACTCTCAAGAATGATGGTCTTAGGGTTGCTTTGTGCTGCATCCTGTAGGATGCCATCTATATGGTGGAGGATACAGGTTGTCGTCCGCAGTGGGCTCTCTATTCTCGGACAGCCTGGACAGGAAGCTCTGGAGTGGGTGACACAGCAGCAGGATGCTCTTCAGTCAATGTTGCTTGAAGGATTGATATCTCGTTATCTCGTTATCTCGTTAGTCGACTGGAATTTATGTTCATTAAGCGATAGAGTGGCGATGAGGTGTAGTGAACAGAGGAGGAGAGTTAAAGTGGGAGTTACAGTAGAGCAAGTACAAACAGCTAATGAACTATGGTTAGTTCATCGTAACGGCATATACATGGCCACAATCTTTGAGAAGAATCCTGTAGCAGAGCATAGCGACTGGCTGCTATGTTGGGAGGATGGCAGGATTGATCATCACGATAGCTTTGAGTCAGCGCAAGATGCTGTGGGTAGTCAGTAGAACGAGTGCCGATTTACGGATATTAAAAACTGTCAAAGCTCCTACAATTAAGGGTATGAGTATTCTTGCTTTAGTTTTTGGCTCAATATTTCTTTTTGCGGTGATGGTTCTCATTGTTGAGACATTGGATCTCTGAACTTGATTTTGAGTCTTTAATCCCAGCTAAAGCTGGCGGGGTAGGATTGAGTGCAGCCATTCCGCTCTCGTCAGATTGATAGACAGGATCTTTTTTGGCAATACTATGATTACATTCGGTATATCTTTGAATGCACCCTTTTCCCTTGTAATAGCCTACCCATGCAAGCAGGTCAAATACTCCAGATTCCCTTTCAAGGTTACCTATGGGTTATCTGAGAATAAAAAAGCTACCGTTAAACAGGTAACTCTTCGTTTTAAATGGTGGGCCTACTAGGACTTGAACCTAGGACCAAGGGATTATGAGTCCCCTGCTCTAACCAGCTGAGCTATAGGCCCGGTAGCTTTTATATCTATAGTTTAATTTGAGTCCAGGTAACTCTCAAGTTTGTCAGAGCGTGAGGGGTGACGCAGTTTTCGCAGTGCTTTTGCTTCAATTTGGCGAATACGTTCACGGGTAACATCAAACTGTTTTCCAACCTCTTCCAGGGTATGATCGGTATTCATGTCGATACCAAAGCGCATTCTAAGTACTTTGGCTTCACGCGGAGTCAGTCCGGAGAGAACTCCCTGAACATCTTCCTGTAGTCCAATGGTGGTTGCAGACTGGTCGGGCTGTACCACATTGGCGTCTTCGATAAAGTCACCCAGGTTGGAGTCTTCATCGTCACCAATGGGTGTCTCGGTTGAGATCGGTTCTTTGGCAATTTTGAGAACTTTACGAATTTTGTCCTCAGGGATATCCATCTTTTCAGCGAGTTCTTCAGGTGTTGGCTCGCGCCCCATCTCTTGAAGCAGTTGGCGTTGAATACGGTTGAGTTTATTGATGGTCTCAATCATATGGACCGGAATTCGAATGGTTCTGGCCTGGTCTGCGATGGATCGAGTAATCGCCTGGCGAATCCACCAGGTTGCATAGGTGGAAAATTTAAAGCCACGTCGGTACTCAAATTTATCGACTGCTTTCATCAGGCCGATATTACCTTCCTGAATCAAATCAAGGAATTGTAGTCCGCGGTTGGTGTATTTTTTGGCGATGGAGATGACCAGGCGCAGGTTGGCTTCAATCATCTCTTTCTTGGCGCGGCGTGCCTTGCCTTCACCAATCGACATCATACGATTGATCTCTTTCAGACGGTTGATGGTCATTCCACATTCGTCTTCAAGGGCAAGAAGTTTCTTTTGGGCGCGTAGAATATCTCTGGAGTAGCGTTTAAGCGGAGCAGAGAATTTCTTTTTGGCAGCAATTTGTTTGTTAAGCCACTCTAGATTAGTCTCATTTTTTGGGAATGAGGTGATGAAGTCCTTACGAGGCATGCCGGCACGCTCGACTGCAATCTTCATGATGGTGCGCTCGTTTTCACGCACTTTTCTCATTGTATTACGAATGTCGACCACTAAACGGTCAAGTAATTTCGGCACCAGCTTACACTGCATGAACTGGTCGGCAATTTCATAACGTAGCTCATCATTCTTTTCATGCCCTCTGCCGTTATTTTTCTCTGAACGGTCCAGACTTTCTGAGAGGTCTGAGATGAGCTGCAGGCGCCCGGTCATCATTTCTGGAGGAGGACCGGTGAAGTCCTCTTTTTCTGATTTTTCTCCAGCGGCTTTGGGGTTTTTATTTTTATCTTGTTGTGAAACGGTAGAGGGTTTCGGTGGGTCTGGACAGAAATCACACAGCCCGGTAATTACGGTGCTGAGATCCTGATCGCCCCTATTGATCTTGTCAAATTCCTTGAGCAGCTCCTGAATGGTGTTTGGGTAGAGGGCCAGTGCGTTCATCATGTGACGCATGCCTGCCTCGATGCGCTTGGCAATAGCGATTTCACCTTCGCGTGTCAATAGCTCTACAGATCCCATTTCACGCATGTACATGCGTACAGGGTCGGTGGTCCGGCCGGTTTCTCCTTCAGCGGACATGAGTACAGAGGCAGCCTCTGCAGCAGCTTCATCATCTGTATCATCGTTGGCTGAACCAGTCTCCCCACTAATGAGTAGGTTTTCTGCATCAGGGGCTTTTTCAACGACCTTAATGCCCATAGAATTGATGACGCTAATTACATTTTCAATCTCGTCTGTATCAGTGATTTCATTAGGAAGATTATCGTTGATCTCGCCATAGGTCAGGTATCCCTGCTCTTTTCCTTTGGCAATCAGGTTCTTGATCTCGTTTTCTTCGGCTTTAATGGACTGAGACATAGAGTATAAAACCACGCTAGTGAGGTTGATCGGTATAAAACGGACCGCGTATTTTACACTAAAAAGGGGTGTAAAGTCACGTTCAAATTATTGTGCAGAGAGGAGCTGTTGGAGTTGCGCTTTTTCTTGAGCAGTAAGCTCTTGGATCGGTGTGTTGTAGAGTCTTTCAGCGAGCTGTTCATCTGCGAGGCGTAAGAGTTGTTGTATAGCCCCCTGAAACTCTTGCTGGACTCCTGCGTCAGGAATGGGTGGGGTCCACTGTGCAACTTTGTGAAGCAGGTTTTCATTCTCCTTATCTCGCCAGCGCTCAAGTAGTGCTGCTGGGGTGAGGTTTGGGTGCTGTTGTAGTGTTTCAATAACTTCGATCAGTAGGGGAATGCCCGGGTTATTGATCTGCTTGAGTGGTTCGATGGTGGTAATTTGTTCAATCAGATGGGGGTTGTGGAGTAGTGCAGAGAGGGCAAAACGTACGGGTGATGGACCACGACCACTGATTGTGGTCTGTGGCTGGGTTGGACGACTGCTTGATTTGGGAGTATCAGGTTCAAGCAGATGGTGTGAAATAACCTCCTCTTCCATTTCTACCAGAGTCGAGAGTTGTTTGAACATCATCTCCCGAAACATTCCGGCAGGAAGTCGAGAGAGTTTCGGGCGAGCCAGTGAGATCAACTTGGCGCGGCCATCAAGCGAATCAATGTCTACCTGTTGCTCCAGATGGGTAAAGAAATAACGCGAGAGTGGGGTGGATCGGGTAATGCGTTGTTCAAACTGCTGGGTGCCCTCCTTACGTACCAGTGAATCTGGATCTTCTCCATCCGGAAGAAACATAAAGTGAGTTTCACGCCCATCACGCATCAGTGGGATGGCTGTATCCATCGCCTTGACGGCAGCATCACGTCCGGCGCGATCCCCGTCAAAACAGAACACAATACGACTGACTGTGCGGAACAGTTGGTTGAGATGGTCAGAGGTGGTGGCGGTGCCGAGAGTTGCGACACTGTAGCGTATTCCAAACTGGGCAAGGGCAACTACATCCATGTAGCCTTCAACCACCAGAATTTGAGTTAGATTTCGATTACTCTTGCGTGCCTGATAGAGACCATAAAGCTCTTGCCCTTTATGGAATAGAGGACTCTCTGGCGAGTTGAGGTATTTGGGTTTTTCATCGCCCAGTACTCGTCCTCCAAAGCCAATGATGCGTCCCCGGCTGTCATGGATGGGGAAGATGATGCGATTGCGGAAGCGGTCGTAGTGACCTCCACTCTCTTTTTTAATCAACATTCCTGTGCGGGTGAGCTGTTGCGTAGTTAAGGTATCCTGTCCTATCGCCTCGTGTAGGTGGCTCCACCCCTCTGGTGCAAATCCGAGTTGGTAGCGAGTGGCAATTTCATCACTTAGCCCCCGCTGTTTCAGGTAATGGACAGCGGTGTCTGCTTGTGGGAGGGATTTAAGTTGCTGCTTGTACCAGTCGCCAACGCGCTCCAACAAGCTGAAGAGAGGAGCAAGATTTTCACGTGGTTTGTCACTCTCATCATCCTCACGTGGTATCACGACCCCGGCTTTTGCTGCGAGGTCTTCTACCGCTTCAGGAAAAGGCATGTTCTCATATTCCATCAGAAAACCGATGGCAGTACCATGCGCGCCGCAGCCAAAGCAGTGGTAGAACTGCTTGACCTGACTGACGGTAAAAGAGGGGGTCTTTTCGTGGTGAAAAGGGCAGCAGGCCTGGAATTCACGTCCCTTTTTTACAAGAGGTACGCGTGCATCAATTACATCGACAATGTCAATGCGAGTGAGGAGTTCATCAATAAATGTAGAGGGGATGCGGCCAGCCATGCTTCAAGCATAGCACAGAGGATTGTGGATTCTTTATCCGAGCAGTGCTTTGATTTTTCCGCTGAGTTGACCCATATCCGCACGGCCTTGAGCCTTGGGTTTGATGATGCCCATGATTTTACCCATGTCTTTCATAGATTCGGCACCCGTTTCAGCAATTGCAGCCTTGATCATCTCTTCAATTTCGCTATCGCTGAGCTGTTCAGGCATATACTCCTGAATGACGATGATTTCTGCAGATTCAATGGCAGCCAAGTCATCGCGGCCCGCAGCCCCAAACTGTGTCATGGCATCTCGACGCTGTTTGACCATCTTGTCGAGAATCGCGAGCATGCGTGGCTCTTCAATCTCAATCCGCTCATCAACTTCGATCTGCTTTACCGTAGCGGTAACCATCCGTAAGATTTTGAGGCGCTCCTTATCCTTGGCGCGCATCGCATCCTTAATGTCGGCATTGATCTGTTCGAGAGTCGACATGGGGTTGGTTTTAGCGGGAGAGCAGACCGCGATTGCGACGCATGGTGCTGCGTTCGCGAGAAACACGCTTTTGAGTGCGCTTTACTGCAGCAGCAGACTTGCGCTTGCGAACTTGTGTTGGTTTTTCATAGAACTCGCGCTCACGGGCTTCGGCAACCGTGCCCGCTTTTTCCACGGCACGCTTGAAGCGTCGCAGTGCATAATCAAAGTTCTCGTTTTCTCGTACTCGTATACTTGGCATTCTGGTTGTATCCTTGAAATTTAATTCAACCGGTTTTCACTAAAGAGCCGCGCATTATACGGATCTAAGGAGAGGCATGCAATGTTTTTCAGAGGCTTGAATATACTGTTCTGGGTGCTGGTTTCACCACTTTATGCGTCAGATTCAACACTTGAGCCAGTGCTGGCAAAAGTCTACCGGCAGAATCTGGACCTGCGGCAGTGGTGGGTGAGTGAGAAGCTGGATGGTGTGCGGGCAATTTGGGATGGAAAACAGCTCTATTTTCGCAGTGGTCGCCCAATCCAGAGTCCAAAATGGTTTACACAGCAATTTCCAAAAGCTTGGATGGATGGTGAATTGTGGATGGGGAGAGGTACCTTTGAAAAAACCTCAGCAGCAGTGCGCCGTAACAATCCACAGGATGAAGAGTGGCAGATGATTCGCTACCAGCTGTTTGAGCTGCCCGGTGCGTCGGGGAGTTTTACCCGGCGGGTTGAACAAATGCAACGTATTGCAGAGCAGGTTGATGTGCCATGGTTGCAACCGGTACTTCAGCAACGGATGCCCACCACAGGTTCGCTGTTTGTGTGGCTCGATCAAGTGGTTGCTGAAGGGGGGGAAGGTTTGATGCTGCATCGGGCAGAATCACTTTACCATGGAGGCCGAAGCAGCGATCTGCTTAAGCTGAAGTCGTGGCAGGATGCTGAAGCGAGGGTGATTGCGATACTTTCTGGAAAAGGTAAATATAGTGAAATGATGGGTTCGTTACTGGTTGAAGATATGAACGGGTATCAGTTCCGTATCGGTAGTGGTTTCAGTGATCTGCTTCGACGCAGTCCGCCTGCTGTTGGCAGCGTAATCACCTATAAATTTACCGGTACCACTGATAAAGGTCTGCCGCGCTTTGCCAGCTTTTTACGACTGCGTGAGCATGACAATACTCCATTGACTGTGTACCCTACGAACCCATGATTGTATTAGGTATTGAAAGCTCCTGTGATGAGACGGGCATCGCACTGTATGAGAGCGGTGCTGGGCTGCGAGGGCATACGCTCTATAGTCAGGCCGAGATGCATGCCCGATATGGTGGTGTAGTGCCTGAGCTGGCCTCAAGGGACCATATCCAGCGGGTGGTTCCATTGATTGATCAACTATTGCAAGAGAGTCAGGTCTCAAAAGATCAGATTGGAGGTATTGCCTATACCGCTGGTCCTGGTTTGGTGGGGGCGTTAATGGTGGGGGCTTGTGTGGGGCGTGCTCTTGCTTATGCATGGAGTGTCCCCGCCGTCGCAGTGCACCATATGGAGGGGCATCTGCTGGCACCACTATTAGAAGTAGAGGTGCCGGAATTCCCTTTTGTTGCGTTACTGGTCTCTGGAGGGCATACGCTGTTGGTGCGTGTTGATGGTGTAGGGCAATACCAGCCATTAGGGGAGTCGATTGATGATGCAGCAGGTGAAGCCTTTGACAAGACAGCCAAGCTGTTGGGGCTGGGATATCCTGGTGGGCCGGCACTCTCAAAACTGGCAGAGCAGGGCAGTCCACACCGCTTTACTTTTCCACGTCCAATGGTGGACCGTCCCGGTTTAGATTTCAGCTTTAGTGGTCTGAAAACTTTTGCACGTAATACCCTGGAGCAGCACAATGATGAGACTATTGCGGCTGATGTCTCGCGTGCTTTTGAAGAGGCGGTAGCCGATACCTTGGCAATTAAGTGCCGTAGAGCGTTGCAGCAATGCCAATTAAAACGGCTGGTTGTGGCTGGAGGCGTGAGCGCCAATCGGCGTATTCGTGAACGGCTGACAGAGATTGCGGAAGCAGAGGGGGGTAAGTCTTACTTCCCACGTCCAGAGTTCTGTACCGATAATGGGGCAATGATTGCTTATGCAGGTGCTTTACGGTTAGAGAGCGGAGAGCAGACAGGTTTGGGGGTTGAGCCTCGTGCACGTTGGCCACTTTCTGAGATGGAGGCCGTTTAGAATTTTTAACTAATCAGGTTGGCCAAATAGAGGGTTGTCAACCAGGCATTTTTTAAAATCATCCATGGGTAAGGGGCGGTTCATTAGGTATCCTTGCGCATAGTCACATTTCATCTCTTTTAATATATTCCATGTCTCCATGCTTTCTACACCTTCAGCTACAACGGTTAATCCAAGGTTGTGTGCCAGTTGTACTGTTGAATGAACGATGGCGTTATCACTTTCGTTGTAACCCATATCGATGACAAAGGACTTGTCAATCTTTAATTCATTCACAGGCAGGTCTTTGATGTAGGCTAAGGAGGAAAATCCGGTGCCAAAATCATCAATCGAAATATTGAGGCCGTTTTCATTGAGAGTGTTTAGAGTATTGATGGACTGTTCCGGGTTTGTCATCATTCCACTTTCAGTGATCTCGAGTGATATATGTTCAGGAGAGAGCTGATTCTGTTTCAGAATTTCACTGATTTTTAAATGTAAATTATCATCTTTAAGATTTTGCACCGATAAATTAATCGCAACGTTGAAGATGAGACCGTTGTGGTGACACATGGCGCATTCAGTAACAGCTCTTCCAATGACCCAATAGGTGAGTTCGTTAATGACCCCCGTTTTCTCTGCGGTATCAATGATTAGCTCTGGTGATACAGCGCCTAAATTCGGATGGTTCCAGCGTAATAGCGCCTCTGCTCCGATAACCCTGCCTGAGCATAGTTCATACTTGGGTTGGTAAGAAAGTTCGAGTTCATTAAAGTCTATGGCATGCCGTAAATCAGAGATCAGAGAGAGGCGGTCCAGTGAGTTTGCGTCAGATTCAGGGTCATAATAACTGTATCCTGATTTATTTCGTTTAGCTGAATACATTGCAACATCAGCATATTGCATCAAGGTGTGCATGTTGTCGGCATCTTCCGGATATTCGGTTATTCCAATGCTTACACCGATATGCAGTTCATGGTTGTGGATGACAAACGGGGAGCCAATCGCCTTATTGACTTTTTTGGCCAGAGTAGAGCCATTTTTCTTGCTCATACCTGGCAATAATATGGCGAACTCATCACCACCAAGGCGAGCGACGGTATCGGTTTCACGAACGGTCTCTTGAAGCCGTTTTCCAACCTGGACCAGCAGATGATCCCCTACGTGGTGCCCAAGGGTGTCATTGACCTCTTTGAAGTGGTTGAGATCAAGCATCATGAGGATAAAGATACTCTTTTCGCGGTGTGCCAATTTAATGTGGTATCCCAATCGCTCATGGAGCATGAGCCGGTTTGGAAGTGATGTTAAGTTGTCGTTAAGGGCCTGGTACTCCAGCTCTTGTTGTCGCTGATAAACCTGGTGGGACATTTCTCGAAACGCATCAATGAGGTTCTGGGTCTCTATGGTTTTTTTAATGTCAAGACTGTGGAGTGCAGTGACTCCAAAGGCCTCATTTTTCAGGGATTTTGCAATCATCGAGATGGGTTTGATGATGAAGCTTCTAAGAGTCAGGATTGAGGTAACGATATAGAGTAGAAACAGCAAAACAACGATTGCAAGTACGAAAAGAAGGTTTGATCCTGACTTGTTAAGTTCATTTAGATTGAAGTTGTTGACTATAGTTAATTCATCATCTACTGCATCAAGTGATCGGGAAATGCCATTCAGTAGTGGAATGATGGCCGTTCTCATTAATTTACTATCTTGACGCCACTCATCAGAATGGTGAATACGCTTAACCTCTCTGAATCCATCTCTCCAAATATTTAAATGAGAGGGAAGTCCGAAAATTAACTCAGTGCCCTCAAACCCGAGTTTACCTTCAGTGCTATATTGGATTAATTTGTGAGTACTATTTTCAAAGGCGTCCAGGTACCCATCAATGATATCCTCTTGCGCAATTAAGCTCTTTTCGCTGAAAGATCCAATTTTATTGACAAGGTAGAGCCGGTATTCCGATATGGTACTAATCCAGATCTTTTGAGATTCAACAGCATCTTTAAAGACCTCATGACTTTCGTCTGTTTTTTTGCTCTCTACAGTTTCATCCAGAATGGTGTTGATGATGGTGAAAATGATATTTCTGCTGGGGCGCATAATCGTTGTTGATAAACCAAAAGCAGGGTATTGGGAGTTGACTTCCAGTCGTATTCTGGATAGCTCTGATGCTTTTTCGCCAAGAGTGGTTGTCTGGTTAATCAGATGATCCAGTAAAGTGGCACTGGGAAGTGTATTGATAATAGGGTCTGCCTTAAGCTCTCTGATATGATCTACAACCTGTGTCAGCTCGGTAGTGAGTACCTTTTTATACTTTACAGAATCTGGTTCAAGCATAAACGCATCAATAGCACGCTTTGTATTGCTATAGGAGTTGCGTATATTGGCAGTGGATTTTTTGAGTTCGGTAGTTTTTTCGACTAGGCTTACCAGCTGGGTCGTTCGGTTTATCTCATTTAAATAGGAGGCAATAGAGGTGATGATGACAAAGCTACCCAGCAAAAGGGCAATAGTAATATATTGCTTCTGAATGCTGACAATTTTAGTGGCCCTCTTCATGACTTATTCAGGGGTTCCTTAAGGCCCTTTTGGTCGTCCGCTACTTTGCGGTATATCGGGAGGTGGAACTAATGATATAGGCTGATAGCTTGTTGATTGGATCATCTTCACACGTATACTCCTCGTTTAAACTTGTGTACTTTTGGGGTATCTCACTTTTTCAGGTTCTCAGCACTCTCTGGCTGTTTTTGGGTGGAGCCAAACTTTATTTTATCCTCTTTTCCGGATAATAGATTCTGGATGTTGCTACGGTGTCGCCAATAGAGCATTACTGTAATTGTGACCATTGTCATCGTGAGTATGACAGATTCTATGGAGGGAAACAGTAACCAGACATAGAGTGGGGCCAAAAGAATTGCAATTAATGCAGAGAGGGAGGAGTAACGAAAAAGCAGGGCAGCGGCTAACCAAGTGGTAATGGTGGCAAGTCCGATACTCCAGTGGAGCCCAATCAGTCCGCCCAGCGCAGTGGCAACCCCCTTGCCCCCTTTGAACCCGAAGAAGAGTGGATAGAGGTGGCCTAGGAAGGCAGCCAACATTGTCAGAGCGACTATGAGTTCACTGCTGTTCATCTCTATCGCAATAGCAACGGGGATCATACCTTTAAGCATGTCGCCTGCCAGGGTCAATAAGGCAGCCTTCTTGCCACCAAGCCGCAGTACATTGGTTGCGCCAGGATTTTTGGAGCCATCTGTGCGTGGGTCGGGTAGCTGTAGTAATTTGCAGACAAGAATAGCGGCAGAGAGTGAGCCTGTCAGGTAGGCAGCTACAACTAGAATTGGGTCGGTCAGTTCGTTCATAGAGTAGGAATTATGGGATAATATCCCGTTGGTTACAAACAGATCAGGAAAACAGAATTTTATGGATATCGTCTACATCAAGGATCTGCAGATCAAAACTGTCATTGGTATTTATGATTGGGAGCGGGAAATCAAGCAGACGGTGAGCATTGATCTGGAAATGGGAACTGATATCAGTAAGGCTGCTGAAAGCGATACGATTGAGCATACACTTGATTATAAGGCGGTGGCAAAACGGATTATCAGCTTTGTTGAAGAGAGTAGTTTTCAGCTGGTTGAGACGATGGCTGAGCGTATTGCCGGAATTGTTCGCAGTGAATTTGGTGTCCCGGGATTGCGGTTACGGGTCAGCAAGCCAGGAGCAGTTACAGGTTCACGTGATGTAGGTGTTGTGATTGAACGGGGCGAAAAAATCTGATGCCTCAGGTCTACCTCAGCTTAGGGAGTAATGTTGATCGAGATCAGAGTATCCGTCAGGCAATGAAGCAGCTTGCAGAACAGTTTGGTGAGATGAGGGTCTCAACCCTCTATGAGAGTGATGCCGTTGGTTTTGATGGGGATGCCTTCTATAATTTGGTTGTTGGATTTGAGACTGATTTGGGTTGGCAAGAGATCCAGCAGCAGTTGCGGCGCATTGAGGAGAAGAATGGGCGAGAACGTGGGTCGGAGAAATTCAGCTCTCGAACACTGGATATTGATTTGTTAATTTACGGTGATTTGGATCTACAGCATGAGGGGACCGATCTGCCTCGTGCTGAAATTTTTAAATATGCTTTTGTACTAAAGCCTTTGGCTGAGATTGCGGGCGACCAGTGTCACCCGCAGACAGGAGAGTCTTATAGTCAGCTTTGGCGGCAATTTGATCAAAAAGGGCAGCGGTTACGGGCTATAGAGCTGTCATTATAATAATTGCTGTGTAAGAGGAATCCTCTGGCTGGAAGTCTGCTTCGAGGCTCTATTTTTTAGTGGACCGTTGTCAGTTTGGTGGCGTGGTGAGAATCAACAAAAAGGTTGACTTATGTCTAATATTCAACTATAGTATTGAATGTTGTTTGGTTGTATAGTTTTTGACTCCTCCATCCTCCTTTGGTGGTATTGGCGCAATCCAGTGGATTGCGCCTTTTTTATGGGTAGTTATTATTTCTACAGTTATGGATTATCATAGCCCCGAAGATGCTTGCTGCAAACTATTGGCTGGTATACTATAGGAAAACACTCGGGTATTATTGGAGTATTAAAATGGCTTACAGTGAAAAGGTGATGGATCATTATGAGAATCCTCGTAATGTAGGGGTGTTAGATAAAGATGCGGGTGACGTTGGTACCGGTATGGTGGGTGCTCCTGCTTGTGGCGATGTGATGAAGTTGCAGATTAAGGTGAGTGATGAGGGTGTTATCGAAGATGCCAAGTTTAAAACTTATGGTTGTGGATCTGCGATCGCTTCTAGCTCACTGGTAACAGAGTGGGTAAAAGGCAAAACTTTGGCTGAGGCGCAGCAGATTAAAAATTCTGAAATTGCTGAAGAGCTTGCGTTACCGCCTGTAAAAGTCCACTGCTCTGTATTGGCTGAAGATGCCATCAAAGCAGCAGTTGAGGATTATCAATCCAAGCAGGATTAGTGGAATGATACGAGTACTCTATTTTGCCCGTCTGGCAGAGGCCTTTAAAAAAAGTGGCGAGCCGATGATGAAGGGTAGTGCCAAAACCGTGGGGCAGATTGTTGATCGCCTCAAGGCGAGAGATAGCCATTGGGAGAAGATGCTGGTTGAGGGTCAATTTCAGATTATGGTGAATAAACAGATTGTAAATGGAGACCATCCGATCAAGGATGGAGATGAGATCGCCTTGGTGTAGTGCCCTGCCCCTTGCCAAGAGCTGTAACGTAGCAATCACCTATTTGTGTGTTGAGGATTCTAGATTTGTAACTATTCAGCTCACCCCTGAATCCACCATTTTTTGCCTTGAACTGGTGAATTTCAGGGGCAATCTGAACAGCCACTATCAAATTCTTTAACCTTTTTCGTAACCTCTGAATAGTTACCTAGATTTAAAGATTATGCCCGTCCACAGTTACTCCTTCTTGTGACTGCCGCCCCTACGGCGGGGTTTCCATTGGCTGATTGATTGCATCACTCTCGAATAGGGGAGCGCTTCAATCGACCCAAACTGATCTACAGCCAGCCTTAGCAGACTGTAAATGTCAATCAGATAATCACTGGTGGTAGAGCTGCCAGTGATCTTAACTATCCCATTAATGCCCCCACACTGAATTCTCAGCTCCATATTGCTGGTCATTGGCTTGGGAAGGTGTGTCACCCCCAAGGCAAAACTGCTCTGTTTATGCAGCTCAGCAGCCAGATCTTCACAGGGTTTAAGTGCTGCTGCATCCTTGCACTGCATTCCATGACGTTCGGCAATATGGAAACTTTCAGCAAATTGACAGCGGGAATGACCGCTTAATAGTGCTCTGGCAAATGGACAACGATAAGAATTTGTCACAAATAAGTCCTTATTCTGACTAAAAAAGTTGGTTATTATGATCTGCTGATGTGAATCATGAGATTTAAGTTTTCAAAGTATAACATGCTGATTAGCATGGGTAAAACTGGATAATGTAAAATATTTCAAAAACAGGGATAGATTTCATAAATTGATATTTTAAAAAAAATCTTTGATAAATAAGTAGGGTTTATGTCAAAAGAAGATTTCCCTGCTTGAACCGAGAGGGAGAGGCGATAGAGTTGCGCTGCTGAAAAACAGCGATGGAAAGAATACGTTGGAAAGAGGCTCTATATCTATTGGCCCCCTTTCTTGAAGATAACAAATTGTTTGGCGCTTTTGTTTAGGCCAGATCCAATGGAAGGAAAACGATGTCAAATCTAGTTAAACCACACGGAGGCGGTGAGCTGAAGGCGCTTTTGCTGGAAGGAACAGCGCTGGAAGATGAGAAGGCACGCGCTGAGACCTTACCGAAGATCAATGTGACTTCACGTGAGGCCGGTGATATCTATATGTTGGGTATCGGTGGATTTACTCCACTGGACGGCTTTATGAATCACGCAGACTGGAAGGGCGTATGTGATAATTACATCATGGAAAGTGGCCTGTTCTGGCCAATTCCTGTAACGCTCTCAACAGATACGGCAACAGCCAACAATATTCATGAAGGCAATGATGTTGCTTTGGTAGACGAAGAGACGGGTACAGTAATTGCGACCATGACAGTCAATGAGAAGTATGGCATTGATAAAGAGCATGAGTGTAAGTCAGTCTACAAGACAACTGATCTGGAGCACCCTGGTGTGCAGATGGTTATGGATCAGGGTGAAGTCAATCTTGCAGGTCCGATCAAAGTGCTGTCATTGGGTGGATTCCCGGAGACCTACGGCGAGCAATTTATGACACCTGAGCAGACTCGTGCACTGTTTGAGTCTAAAGGTTGGAAAACGATTGCTGCATTCCAGACTCGTAACCCAATGCACCGTTCGCACGAGTACCTGGCCAAGATTGCCGTTGAGACACTCGACGGGGTACTGGTCCACTCGACACTGGGTAAGTTGAAAGCAGGTGACATTCCAGCTGAGACGCGCTCTAAAGCGATTCAGACTCTGATTGATAACTACTTTGTACCAAATAGTGTAGTGCAGGCGGGTTACCCACTGGATATGCGTTTCGCGGGTCCACGTGAGGCACTGCTGCATGCAGTCTTCCGTCAGAACTATGGCTGTTCACACCTGATCGTAGGTCGTGACCATGCAGGTGTGGGTGACTACTATGGCCCGTTCGATGCGCAGTCGATCTTTGATGAGATCCCGGAAAATGCGTTAGAGACCAAGCCACTGAAGATCGACTGGACCTTCTGGTGTAACGCCTGTGACGGCATGGCTTCTATGAAGACCTGTCCACACGGCAAGGATGACCGAATTCTGTTGTCTGGTACCAAGGTTCGCAAGATGTTGTCTGAAGGAGAGGAGTTACCTCCAACCTTCAGTCGCCCTGAAGTTGCCAAGGTACTACAAGAGTACTATGCCAGCTTAAGTGATGACCAGAATGTCAAGATTGAAATGAAGGGACACTCGGCTCAATAAAAAAGAGCGTCCTGATTAA
This sequence comes from Gammaproteobacteria bacterium, assembly GCA_013349825.1. GTDB lineage: Bacteria > Pseudomonadota > Gammaproteobacteria > Thiopontia. The sequence continues at coordinate 19,031 of DUYW01000027.1, forward strand.
GGTATACTTCCCCGCCTCAAATGGGGTGGGGAGATAACTCGAGAGTCTGTGGTCTGTTTATTGGTTCGGATCGCAGGTGTTTTTAAACTGCAGTAAAACTGGAGAAAGTAAAACCATGCCAACTTTTGTACGTACTGATAAGTGCGATGGCTGTAAGGGTGCTGACAAGACCGCTTGCATGTACATCTGCCCACATGACCTGATGAAACTGGATATGGACGGTTCTGAAACCGGTCACCCAATGAAGTCATTCAACCAAGAACCAGAGCAGTGCTGGGAGTGCTACTCTTGCGTGAAGATCTGCCCACAACAGGCAATCGAAGCACGTCACTACGCGGACGTTGTTCCCCTCGGTGGTTCTGTACAGCCTATTCGTGGTACTGATTCTATTATTTGGAGTATCAAGTTCCGTAACGGCACTCAGAAGCGCTTCAAGTTCCCTATCCGTACTACACCTGAGGGTTCAATTGACCCATACGGTGGCAAGCCTGAGGCTGACATGGCCAAGATCAAGGATGTTGGCTTCTTTGTACAGCATAACGGCTACCGTGCCGGTGATCCAAGCGAACTGATCCGCAAGTAAGCAGAACGTTTCGTAAATAAATTTATTTAGATTTAAGAGGAATTTAGAATGGCTGAATTTGGAAATCCCGATGTCGTTCAGGAAGAGTGTGATGTCCTGATGATCGGTGGTGGTATGGCGAATTGCGGTGCTGCATATGAGATCGGTCCATGGGCTGCAAAGGCTGAGGCTGAGCTGGGCCGTCCAATGAACATCAAACTGGTGGATAAGGCTGCACTGCCGCGTTCTGGTGCGGTTGCACAGGGCTTGTCTGCAATCAACACTTATATCGGTTCTGAGCAAGATCCAGCGGACTACGCGCGCATGGTCTCTAACGACCTGATGGGCATCACCCGTGATGACCTCGCATATGATCTGGGTCGTCACGTAGACGAGTCTGTACATATGTTCGAAGAGTGGGGCCTGCCAATCTGGAAGATGGACGAGAATGGTGAGCGTTTCGACGGTGCACAGGGAATGACTCCACTGGCGGACGGTGGTAAGCCTGTACGTTCTGGTAAGTGGCAGATCATGATCAACGGTGAGTCCTACAAGTGGATCGTCGCTGAGGCTGCACAGAAGGCTCTGGGTGCTGAAAATATCCGTGAGCGCGTATTCATGGTTAAGCTGATCAACGACAAGAACGATAAAGGCCGCGTTGCGGGTGCTATCGGTTTCTCTGTTCGTGAGCACACAATCTACGTCTACAAAGCGAAAGCAATTTTGCTGGCTGCTGGTGGTTGCGTAAATATCTTCCGTCCACGTTCAGTGGGTGAGGGTACAGGTCGCGCATGGTATCCAGTATGGAATGCGGGTTCTACCTACTCTATGGCTGCTGAGGCTGGCGCTGAGCTGACACTGATGGAGAACCGCTTCGTACCGACTCGCTTCAAGGATGGTTATGGTCCTGTAGGCGCATGGTTCCTGCTGTTCAAGGCAAAGGCTACAAACGCATTTGGCGAAGGCTACATGGTTAAGAACAAGCATATGCTGGATGATTATCCTCCATATGGTCAGGCTGCAGTTCCTGCATCTTGCCTGCGTAACCACTTGATGCTGAAAGAGATGAAAGATGGTTTAGGTCCTATCTGGATGGATACTGTTACAGCATTGGCTGATCTGCGTGAGGTTCTGACACCTCGTGAGGTTAAGCATCTGGAAGCTGAAGCATGGGAAGACTTCCTGGACATGTGTGTTGGTCAGTGTGGTATCTGGGTTGGTGAGAACATTGAGCCAGAGAAGAAGAACTCTGAGCTGATGCCTACTGAGCCATACCTGTTGGGTTCACACTCTGGTTGTTGTGGAATCTGGTGTTCAGGTCCTGACGATATCGGCGCTCCAACTGAAGAGACTGAAGCTGGCGTACCGGATCACCTACCATCTGGCTGGAACTGGGGCTACCGTGGTATGACCACAGTAAACGGCCTGTTCACTGCAGGTGACGGTGTGGGTGCTGCGGGTCACAAGTTCTCTTCTGGTTCACACGCTGAAGGTCGTATGGCTGCCAAGTCTATGGTTCAGTATGTACTGGATAACAAGGACTGGACCCCTGAGCTCGACACAGATGTTGATGATCTGGTAATGGAAATCCTGAAGCCTGTAATGACTTACATGGAGCACAAGGACTACTCAACAGCAATCGACGTTAACCCTAACTACATCACGCCTAAAATGCTGCAGTTCCGTCTGCAGAAGATCATGGATGAGTACGTAGCAGGTGTTGCAACTTACTACACGACCAACGCCGAGATGATGCGCGTTGCTGGTGAGAAGATCGACATGCTGAAGGAAGATGCCGAGAAGATGCGTGCTAAAGATCTTCACGAATGGTTGCGTGCGTGGGAGAACTACCACCGCATCCTCACTGCTGAGGCTCATCTGAAGCACATCGAGTTCCGTCAGGAATCTCGTTATCCTGGTTTCTACTATCGTGCAGACAAGAACTTTGTCGACGAAGAGAACTGGCACTGCTTTGTAAACTCTATCTATGATAAAGAGTCAGGCAAGTGGACTTGTTTCAAGCGTGCACACGTTGATTTGGTTGATAAGTCCAAGCTGTTCAAGTAAGTTTATCTTACTGAATAGTTGTCCTTAGATGTCAGAGGAGTCCGGGTGCCGAAAGGCACTCGGACTCTTTTATCTTATATAATGTGCTTTTTTACTCTGAGAAGAGTGCATCCTATAAGATTAATTTGTAGATAACGCCCCCCTCTCTCTTGCAGGGAGAGGGTAGGGGAGAGGGTAGAACCTCTTTTACTCCACAGGGCCACTCAATAAGGTAAATTATTATGCAAACCCCATTTGAACTTCCGGTCAGTAGCCCAGCCGTTCCTCAGCAGCTCAATGGCTCTGCAAAAATTAAATTCCGTTGCCACAAGGATGTCACCTGCTACAACGAGTGTTGTCGTCAGGCAGATATACCGCTCACCTCATATGATGTGATTCGTCTTAAAGGCCATTTGGGTATCAGCTCCACCGAATTTCTGAAGGAGTATACCTTCCCCTTTGAGATGGATAACGACCGTCTACCGGGGATCAAGTTGCTTCATCAAGAGGGAACCACAACCTGCCAGTTCATGAATGATGAGGGGTGCGGGGTTTATGAGAACCGTCCGATGGCGTGTCGTTACTATCCAGTAGGCCACCTTTCCCTGCGCAAGCAGGATGTGAATGATGAAGAGGACCACTACTTTATGGTGAAAGAGTCGTACTGTAAAGGTCACGAGGAAGATCGTGAGCTGACTATCGATGAGTACCGTAAAGAGCAGGAAGTTGAAGAGTATGATGTCAACTCTCACATGTATCGTCGTCTGATTCTGAAGAAGAAGTCTGGCGGCCCTGCGATTGGTACCCTCTCTAAAAATAGCCTTGCATTCTATTTTATGGCCACCTACGACATTGATCGCTTTCGTGACTTTGTCCTCTCAGAAGGGTTCGAGAAGGCCTATGAGATCCCTGAAGATGAATTGGTCGAGGCAATCAAAGATGATATGAAACTACTCAAGCTGGCTGATGACCTGATGCGTCAGATCTTCTTTGGTGAGAATCTCGTCAAACAGCGTGAAGGGGCGTGGGAAGAGCGTGCGGAGAAGCGTCAACATATCTGGGATGAGCGTATCAAGGAAGCTCAGGCAGAGCGTCACAAGCGTGAACAGGATATGTATAGAGTAGAGGAGGAAGATTCAGGGGTTACCGGTTTCTGTCCGGACGGTACCTGTGGAACCAATGATCCCTGAGTCAGCAAAGGTGCCCTCCCCTGACCCTGATCACTTCAGGGGGGGTATTAGGTGTAAACACATGGTTTCGACTTCTATTCTCGGACAAGCTACTTGTCGTGTGAAGAGTCGAGTGTAAAGACGGATACAATCTGGTTTAAGGCGTCAGCCTGTTCATTTAGGTCATTGCTAGCACTGGCGGCATGTTCTACCAATGCAGAGTTCTCTTGAGTCACGCTGTCGAGCTGATTTACTGTTGTGTTGACCTGATTGATTCCTTGACTCTGCTCTGTGGTGGCGGAGGAAATCTCTTGTGCAATATTGTTGAGCTTAGTCACGGTCATCTGGATGTTCTCCAGAGCTTCTCCACTATGGCTTACCAGCTCACTGCCATTTTTAATGCTGGTGACATTTTCATCGATGAGTAAGCTGATCTCTTTTGCCGCATCAGCAGAGCGTTGGGCCAGCGAGCGGACTTCTCCTGCAACTACCGCAAAACCACGTCCATGATCCCCGGCGCGTGCTGCCTCAACAGCGGCATTCAAGGCAAGCAGGTTGGTCTGGAAAGCAATACCATCAATCAGGGTGGTGATGTCAGAAATTTTATCACTCGACTGGTTGATTGTACTCATGGCACTGATCGCATCGGCCACGACCTGTGAGCCTCTGGCAGCCTGTTTAAGAGAGTCTGATGCCAGTTGGCTGGCATGTTTTGCGCTATCAGAATTCATAGTGACAGTACTGGACATCTGCTCCATGCTGGCAGCAGTCTCTTCAAGGCTGGCTGCCTGTTCAGAGGTCCGGCTAGAGAGATTATGGTTGCCACGGGCGATCTCATTAGCACCATTTTTGACACGTTGTGAAGCTGTACGAACTTGACTCACGATACTGGAAATATTGGTTTGAGTCGTGTTGATGGAATCTTTGAGGCCTCCCAGTGCGCCATGGTAATTTCCATTGATTGGATGAGTCAGATCCCCTTCACCCATGGCATTGGCAGTATTGACCACCTCAGAAATGGCGGATTGGAGATCTTTCATTGCACTGTTGATGTTGCCACTCAGCTCTTTGAGGTCTCCTTTCACTTCGTAGCTCATACGGGCAGTAAAATCACCTTGGGAGAGACGCTTGATGATCACCCCTACCTCTTGAAGGAGCTCGTCAATAGAGGCCATTGCACCGTTGACCTGATCGCGGAACAGCTCCTCAACCTCATCCCCCATACGTACACTGAGGTCACCGTTCGAGAGGCCTGTCATCACTCCTGAAAGTGCATTCATGGTCTCTTCTACGCTATCTGCAGAGCCGTTTACCCCCTCTTTGAGCGTACGCAAATCGCCATGCCACTCACCATCCATACGCTGATCAAAGTGACCCCGTGCAACGGCAGTAACGACTTGATTGGCCCGACTGATTGCGGATTGAAGTAGATCCATAAGTTGATTGTAGCTTTGAGACATCTGTTCAATTTCACTATCAGAATGAGCTACGGTATTCTCGATGCGCAGGCTGAAGTCACCACTTTTCTCAATGGCGACCATCGTGTCCATTAATTGCTGGACCGGTTGAGTGATGGATCGAATCAATACGTAACCACCTATGCTGAGGATAATGAGCAAAATTACAGCGGTAATCAGGGTTATGGTAATTTCTCTGTTTTTAGAGGTGACCGCCTCTGTCAGAATAATATCGACCTGACTGATTACTGCCTCATTTAGCTCAAAAGCAGCATTAATTGCCTTGCTTCCCTCGTCAAACAGGGTTTGAGAACCCAGTAGCTCAAAAACGGGGCTGTCAGAGGTTTCAGTCTTTACCAGTGCTTCAATAGAGTCAGAGAATTGGTTGACCTGACTATTGAAGGCCGCTTGTAGCACGGATAGTTGAGGTTTGATATTGCTGTTATTGATATAGGCTTTTTCAAGGGAGCGGTTGACCTGGCTATTCAGTAGCCTTAGTTGTCCGTAATAGAGTCCCAGATCGGAGCGCTCTTTGAAGGTCATCGACTTTTTGACCAGTCCAGAGGCACTCTGCCCACGGGAAATACTGGCTGCATTGGTGACCGCTGGGATCTGGTTGAGCACCAGGTTGATCATGTAAAGGGAGTCCAGTTCTGGGTCAATCACCAGATTGTTGGCCTCACCGATGGAAACTAAAACATCTTGTAGCTGGTGAATGAGCTGGTTAATCGAAGTGTTATATTTTTCAACTTCAGTCTGGCTGGGGCTATCCCCGTTATTGGCTTCCTCTGAGTCCAGCTCGTTGATCTCGATATCAAGCTCAAGCTCATCCCCCTCAATGTCCAACTCTAGATCACCCTCCTCTTCATCGCTGAAAATGTTATCGCTAAAGGTATCTTCTTCATCAGACTCATCGCTTTCGATATCAATACCAATGGTGCTGACATTCAGTGTATGCCAGGCCCCCTGCAGTGATAGCCACTGATCGATCATTTCTGAAATTTTTAATGCAATTTCAGGAGGGTATAAGTTATTGCTGATGTTGGCTTCAGTCTCTTGAAGTGGCTTCTCAAGCAGTTTTTCAAGCCGCTCATTCTCAATAATCAGAGCCTCTTTCTCTGTTTTTAAAATCGCCTTGGTATAGAGATAGAAATTGACGGAGTCTCTCACATCTAGCAGAGTACTGTAGACGGGGTAGAGTGGCTTGATCTGCTCAATACCCTGCTGTTCCAGAGAGCGGAAGTCTCTCTCCTCCCAGATGCTCCCAACATATTTGAGGGTCAGAAAGAGGATTGCAACCAATGCGATCAGCCCCAATGCCCCGAGCCGGTGGCCAATTTTCCAATGTGTGATAGACAATGTATTCCCCCTTGACTGATTCTTCCCCATCGGCGAGTACATAGCCTTAAATGAGCGTATATTTAGAAATGAACAGGCTGCTGAAAAAAGTGTTCAGTCCTGA
>DUYW01000028.1 GCA_013349825.1 Gammaproteobacteria bacterium
TTGCTAATAGCCTGCTATTGGCTGCGATCTTCGCCTTGATCTTGGACACTATGGACGTAATTCAAATTACCCAGACTTGTTCAGAGGTTCCCTAGCTTAAGGATGTGGTCTAGCCGAAGTGTTATCGCATCCCCCTGTTCTGAGGTGAAGAGCAGGTACTCCTCACCACTGCGCGTCACGATATCGGTCAGCATAACGGTCTCCTGCTGAAGCGATGCAGATGGAGTCTGCCACTGAAGGTGGACCGGCTTTCGATGGAGAATCGCCAGCTCCAACTCACTGTGTAGTGAACAAGCGACCGGGATATAGGGTTCCATGGGGTTGTGTCAGGTTTTGAATCGCGGCTGACTTTGGAAACGGTTACTGGCTCAATAAAAATTCCAGCAGTGCCTTCTGCGCATGCAGACGGTTCTCAGCCTCATCCCAGACTACACTCTGCTTGCCATCAATTACCTCAGCGCTTACCTCCTCCCCTCGGTGGGCAGGTAAGCAGTGCATAAACAGGGCGTCGCTATTGGCGTGAGACATCAATTCACTGTCAACCTGATAGCGTTTAAAAACCTCATTGCGCGTGGAGCTCTCATCCTCCTGCCCCATGCTGGCCCAGACATCGGTGACGATCAGATCTGAACCGGTTGCAGCCTCAATCGGATCATTCATCAGAGTAAACGAAGAGGTTCTATTTTCAGTTTTGGTAGCGGGTTGTTGCCCAACCTCACTCTTCGGCTCATACCCTTCGGGTGTCGTAATGTTGAGGTGAAAGCCGAAACGCAGTGCAGCGTTCATATAAGAGTGACACATATTATTGCCATCACCAATCCAGGTGACGGTCTTGCCTCGAATCGAACCACGGTGCTCAACATAGGTTTGCATATCGGCAAGCAGTTGGCAGGGGTGGTAGTCATCGGTTAGCGCATTGATTACAGGGACAGAAGAGTAGTCGGCGAAACGCTCTACCATCTGGTGCTCAAAGGTACGAATTATCACCGCATCGACCATGCTGGAGAGGACCCGGGCACTGTCTTCAATGGGTTCACCTCGCCCCAGTTGAGTATCTCTTGATGAGAGAAAAATTGCGCTGCCCCCAAATTGAGCCATACCAGTCTCAAAAGAGACTCGGGTTCGGGTAGAAGATTTTTCAAAAATCATCCCCAGAACCTGGTTTTTGAGTGGTTCAAAGATTTCACCAGCATGCTGCATCTTCTTCAGTTCAGAGGCTCGTTGGATCAGTTGCTCCAGCTCACCGGTAGAGAGGTCGAGTAGCGTAAGAAAATGTCTGGTTGTCATGGTTGAGTCTCCTCAAGCGTATGGCTCCACTGGTCGATCAACTGGCAGAGTGAATCTACAATTTGATCAGCCTCTTGCTGTGAAAGAATCAGTGGAGGAAGTAGTCGTACAACACGTTCAGCGGTTACGTTGATCAGCAGTTTCTGCTCTTCGAGCGCGAGCTTGACCAGTGACAGGCAGGGCTGGGAGAGTTCAATGCCAACCATCAGTCCAACCCCCCGGATCTCAGCTACGACGGGGTTTCCAGAGAGTCGCTGCCCCAGCTGTTCGAGCAAGTAGAGCCCCATAGTGGCTGCATTTTTGACCAGCTTATCTTGTTGCAGGGTGTTAATTACCGCTAGTGCCGCTTTTGTCACCAGTGGATTGCCACCAAAGGTGGAGCCATGGTTTCCCGGCTGAAAAAGCTGTGCGCTCTTGCCTCGTGCCAGGCAGGCACCAATAGGCAGACCATTTCCCAGCCCTTTGGCCAGCGTCATGATGTCAGGCTGGATGGCGCTGTGTTGAAATCCAAACCACTCTCCGGTGCGCCCCATGCCGGTCTGAATCTCATCCAGAATCATCAGCCAGTTATTTTGATCACAGAGCGCACGGATATCGGTTAGATACTCTTTGTCTGGAATCTGTATCCCCCCCTCTCCCTGAATCGGCTCTACCATTACAGCCACAACCTCTTTTGAGTGGGCTGCAATCTCTTGCAGGGCATGGATGTCATTGTAAGGGGCACGGATGAAACCTTTGACCAGCGGTTCGAAACCCGCTTGTACCTTACGGTTTCCGGTTGCACTCAAGGTTGCCAGTGTGCGGCCATGAAAGCTGCTTTTGACAACAATAATCGCCGGGTTTTCGATATCCTGTTGATGGCCGTAGAGTCGTGCCATTTTGATGGCAGCCTCATTCGCTTCTGCACCGGAGTTGGAGAAAAAAACATTCTCCATTGTGGAAATCTCACAAAGACGATCTGCCAACTGTTGCTGGTTGGGAATGCCGTAAAGATTTGAGGTGTGAAGTAGAGTGGCGGCTTGCTCACAGATTGCCTGGGTTACTGCAGGGTGGCTATGACCCAGTCCGCAAACAGCAATTCCGCTGAGCGCATCCAGGTAGCGATTTCCGTGCTCATCCCAAAGCCAAACACCCTCACCTTTTGTAAATGAGACAGGAAGGCGCCCATAGGTGGGCATAATGGTATTACTCATAAACGTCTTTATTATCTTCAGAAAAAACAAAAACGGCAGCCTCAAAGTGATGCTGCCGATCCATTGAAGAGCTATTGTAACGATTGTTTCTGTTTTCGCAACCTTGAGGCTGTTTACAACATTCAATTGCAGTGCATGATGTACTGGGAGGCCTGATAAGAGAGGTATCCACTCAATAAACGATACGCGGTTATTCGTAACCTATGGTATTCTTTGTTAAAGAGCTGTCAGAATCTTAAATAATATAATTATAATAGCAAGGCCTTGGGTGGCTGGAGGTTTGCACTGATGCGCAAAATAAAGATGATAGAGGTTGCCCCTGGGATTAGTTGGATTGAAGTCCCCGAGGTAGATCTACGGATACTCTGTGGCTGTCCGGCCGATAGCGTAAAGCATCTGATGAAGCGTGGGTTGATCGTCTTTACAGAACGTGATGGGGTCAAATATGAGCTTGGACCCAATGCGATCCTCCTTTCCGATGTGCTGCTGCAGAATGGAGAGTTCTCCAGTATGGCAGAATTTCCAGTGCTGCAGATGCTTTATCGTCAGGGGATGATTCTTCCCGGCCACCCCAATAATAATGGTCAGAAACCGCTGTTAATCGGCTCCAAAGATCAGGTGCATGCCCAGATGGAGTATATCTATCGAGGCAATTATGGGCTGGTCTCAAAAGAGGAGATGTTAGCGGCGGGTGCAGATGAGGCTACGGCTGATGAGCAGATGGCGATGAAACTCCGCTTTGCCTTTGGAGCGATTCGTCCCACGGAAGATCTGCTGGACACGCGTGTAGTAGCGGACGGTGCTGTTGAGATTATGGATGGAGTGAGTGTCCAGCGTAAGCAGCAGAATGTTTTTGAGGTGAGTTACGAGGGTGAAAGTGTAGTGGTTGACCTCAACCTGTCAGACGGCAAGGGTTATGAGGTCCCCTATCCACTCGACTTTCATAATGTGACTCGTGGGTATTTCTCTGTGCTGCACTCCGGGCAGGGAGATGGCTGGGATCCCAATCGACCCAGTATGTCCTCTATCTTGATGTTCCAGGGCAAGGTCTACCTGATCGATGTGGGCCCCAATGTGCATGAAAATCTGGCCGCATTGGGAATCAGCCTGAATGAAATTCATGGCCTTTTCCATACCCATACTCATGACGACCATTTTGCGGGTTTGGCAACACTGGCCCGCTCAGGTCATCGTATTGAATACTACGCCACACCACTGGTGCGTGCGTCCGTCACCAAGAAACTTTGCGCACTACTCACGGTAGAGCCGGAGTTCTTTGAGAAATGTTTCAATATTAATGATCTGATACTGGATGAGTGGAACAATATCGATGGGCTGGAGGTGCGTCCGATATTCTCTCCCCATCCGGTTGAAACCACCATTATGCGTTTCCGCTCACTGTGGGAGGATGGCTATCATACCTATGCACACTTCGCCGATATTGCTGCCTTCAGCGTGATTGATGGCATGTTGGAGAGTGATGAGCTGCCGGGTTTGAAGGCAGAGACGATTGCCAAGATCAAAAATGATTATCTTGAGCCGGCCAATACCAAGAAGATTGATATTGGTGGGGGGATGATTCATGGAGATATTGAAGACTTTGCAGGTGATCTTTCTGAAAAGATTATTCTCTCACACAGTGCCGTTCCCTATACGGACCGGCAGAAAGAGATTGGTTCCGGTGCCCCTTTCGGTGCAGTCGATCATCTGATCCCGATCTACCAGAATTATGTGTGGCGCTTTGCCGTTGAGTATCTGAAATCCTATTTTCCGACCGCATCTGACTATTACATGCGGATTTTGCTTAATAACAAGGTAGAGCTGTTTAATCCAGAGGCGATTATATTGAAAGAGGGGGCCGTCAACAGTGAGGTATTCCTCACCTTGACCGGCAATGTCGAGATGTTAGGGGCAGCGGAAGGGGTCAACTGTATTCTCTATGCAGGGACGATTATTGGTGAGAATTCGGGCCTCCTCAAACTCCCTTCGCCCTATACCTATCGCAGCACCAATTTTGTGCAGGCACTACGGATACCCAGCTCGCTATTTAAGGTATTTGTCTCGCAGAATAATCTTCATGATGAGATCAGTAAGCTGGAGGAAAGAAGAGACCTGTTAAACCGTATGCCTCTCTTTAGTGAAGCAATCTCTTATGCCCTGAAGAATAAGATCTCTCATACGATGGAGTCGATGAGTTGTGCGGCTGGTGAAACGGTCAATATTGATCAGGATGCGCTATTTATCATCTCATCCGGTGTGGTAGAGGACAATTTTGAGGTTCAGCTTTCGGTTGCAGATTACTTTGGAGAGGAGCGCTCCATTCTGAGCCATGAGAGTACGAGGCAGTATCGAGTGGTTGAGGATGCAGAGTTTTATCTGATTCCGGGAGGGCTGTTACGTGAAATACCCATTCTGTTGTGGAAGGTGATGGAGGGGCATGAGCGGCGTGCTGGAAAATGATTGAGGGCGAAATTCGCTTCAGAGGTTCCTTAACCCACAGAACGATATCGCTCTCCTTCCGGTATCCAGCGCTGAATTAATTTCTTAACCTGCTCCGGCGCATGGTTGAGTAGATCGGGAGCCACCTGCTCCACCAAAGGGATCAGGTGTTGATCTTGTGTCAGATCGGCGATCTTGAGTTGTAGCGCACCGGTCTGCCGTCTGCCCAGCAACTCACCGGGACCGCGCATCTCCAGATCCTTACGGGCAATCTCAAAGCCATCGGTCGATTCGCGGATAGTTTTCAGCCGCTCGGTTGCAACCGGACTCAACGGGGCACGGTACATCAATACACAACTACTCGCTTCGGCACCTCGCCCGACACGTCCCCGCAGTTGGTGGAGTTGTGACAGCCCCAGCCGCTCGGCACTTTCAATAATCATCAGGCTGGCATTGGGGACATCGACCCCCACTTCAATTACGGTGGTGGCGACCAGAATCTGAATCTCTCCACGATGGAATTGCTCCATTACACTCTCTTTATCAGCAGCGCCCATTTTGCCGTGGACCAGTCCAATCTTCAGGTCGGATAGTTGCTGCTGGATCTGCTCAGCACTCTCTGTGGCAGCCTGACACTGTAGTGCTTCGGACTCCTCAATCAACGGGCAGACCCAGTAGACCTGTTTTCCCAGCTGACAGTTGGCGTGGACTCGCTGCAGGATCTCATTACGTCGGCTCTCCGGGATGGTGACCGTTTTGATCGGGGTGCGTCCCGGTGGCAACTCATCGATGATGGTGCTGTCGAGGTCGGCATAAAAGGTCATCGCCAGGGTGCGGGGGATCGGAGTGGCAGTCATGATCAGTTGGTGGGGAATCGTGTTGCCCGACTCTCCCTTCTGCTGCAGAGCATATCGTTGATCGACCCCGAAGCGGTGCTGCTCATCGATGATCACCAGAGCCAGCTTGTTAAAGTGAACCTGTTTCTGAAACAGCGCATGGGTGCCAACAACAATGGTGCAGCTACCACTCTCCAGTTGATCGATGATCGCCCGGCGGGGTGCAGCTTTCATGCTGCCAGTGAGTAATCCGGCCTCGATCTTGAGTGGGGCCAGTAGTTTGTTGAGGACCTGGTGGTGCTGGCTTGCCAGCAGTTCTGTGGGGGCCATCAACGCCACCTGATAGCCGGACTCTGCAGTATGCAGTGCAGCGCAGAGGGCAACAATGGTTTTGCCGGAACCGACATCTCCCTGTAGCAATCGCTGCATCGGGTAGGGGTGGCTGAGGTCTTTGAAGATCTCATTCAGTGCTCGCTGTTGCGCACCGGTCAGGGTGAAGGGGAGAGTGGTCAGAAACTGTTTTACCTGTGGCTGATCAGCAGGAAGCGGTATCGCCTGTTCAGTACGATGCTGCAGACGAATCAGTGAGAGTGAGAGGTGATGGGCCAGCAACTCCTCCAGGGCAATACGCTCATGGCAGCGGTGAAGCTGCTCTTTGCTGGTGGCTGCCGTGGGACGGTGAAGAGTCTGCAGTGCTTCAGGCAGTGATGGAAGCCCTTGCCGTGATGAAGCTGGTAGCAACTCCTCTACAGTGGCTAGTGCCACTTGCAAGGCTTGCGTGGTTAACGAGAATAGGGTGCGTTGGCGGACTCCTTCGGTTGCAGGGTAGATCGGGGTGAGACGTTGATCCAGTGGCGGTGGTGGCTGGTGGCTATCCCGTAGCTGATATTCAGGATGGACCATCTCCAACCCGGAGGGGCCACGACGGGTCTCTCCAAAGCAGCGGATGGTACGCCCGTTCTGTAGCGCTGCCTGTTGTGACTTGTTGAAGTGGAAGAGGCGGATCGTGAGGCTGCCCGTCTGGTCTTCAAGTGTGCAGAGTAGTGAACGCCGCTTGCCGAAGCGGATGCCGCTACCGGTAATGGTCCCCTCAACCAACTGCTCTGTAGCAGGGATCAGCTGGTTGATGGTGACGAGTTGGGTGCGATCCTGGTAGCGGATCGGCAGGTGAAAGAGGAGATCAGTGACCGCATAGAGTTGCAATCGCTGCAGTTTATTGGAGAGCTGTGGTCCAACCCCCTTGAGCGCAGAGAGTGCGGTCATCGCTCAACCTTATTCCAGCTCCATTACCCCATCCATCTCTACCCCCGCGTCTTTGGGAAGTGAGGCGACACCAATAGCGGCCCGGGCCGGATAAGGCTGCTGGAAATAACGCGCCATCACCTCGTTGACCAGTGGAAAGTGGTGCAGATCGGTCAGGAAGATATTGAGCTTGGCAATATCATTGAGGTTACCCCCAGCGGCCTCGGCGACTGCTGTCAGATTTTCAAATACACGTACAATTTGTGCCTCCATATCACCCTCAACCATCTCCATACTCTCTGGGATCAGGGGAATTTGGCCTGAAAGATAGACAGTGCTGCCGACCTTGACCGCTTGTGAATAGGTGCCGATTGCCTGTGGCGCTTTGTCAGTCTGAATAATGGTTCTGCTCATAGTGTCCTCGTCAATAGTGAATGAGAAAGGGGTTATCCCTTATTATCCTTTGAGTCGTTGAATGGTGGAGACTGGTTTCAGTTTACGAACTTTACGCATGATTGCGGCCAGATGTTTGCGGTCAGTGACTCTCAGGGTAAAGGTAAGGGTATTGGTACGACCATCCTGATCATCCATCGATACATGGTCAATGTTGGAGTCCATCTCCGAGATGGTGCTGGCGATGATTGCCAGTACCCCCCGTTTATTGGCTACCTCTACCCGGATCTCGGTGGGTAGATCACGCCCTCCATAGTCAGACCACTCAACCGAGACCCACTGCTCAGGGTGGCTCTGCATGCTGGCGTTGTTATTACACTCGTTACGGTGAATGACCAGCCCCTTACCGGAGCTGATATGACCAATGATCGGGTCTCCCGCAATGGGGCGACAGCACTTGGCAAAGTGGACCACCATCCCTTCGGCCCCCTGAATCATCAGTGGACGTTTTGCATCGCTGTTGCGTCCATGCAGACGCCGCCTTAACAGGGGTGACAGCATCGACAGCGGATTGCGCCAGCGCGTCACCTTTTTGCTGCTGTCATTCCAGTCTTCATTGCCGGGGCTGCTTTTCAGGCAGCACTGTATCAGGCTTCCAGACACCAGCTCTGCCATACGTCGCCCCATACCAATCTCGTTATAGAGGGCATTGAGGTCATCCACCTGTAGTTGAACCAGTAGTGGGTTCAGATCCAGTTTTTTGAAGCGCTTTTTGGAGATGTTATGGCCGGAAAGTGCCTTTAACAGTAACTTTTCTCCCAGTTGAATCGCCTCTTCCTGCTGTAGGTTTTTCAAAAAGTGGCGGATGTTGCTGCGAGCCTTACCCGTGGTGACAAATTGTAACCAGCCGGGGTGAGGTGTGTTGTCGGGTGAGGTGGTAATCTCTACGGTCTGTCCATTGAAGAGATGGGTGTTGAGAGGGGCTGGCTTGCGGTTGATGCGGGCTGCTACCGCATGGTTGCCAATCTCGGTATGGATACGGTAGGCAAAGTCGAGTGCAGTGGCCCCGCGCGGAAACTCCATAATTTTCCCTTTCGGGGTAAAGATGTAGACCTCATCGGGGAACAGGTCAATCTTGACGCTCTCCAGAAATTCGAGTGAGTTACCGCTGTTTTTCTGTAGATCGAGCAGATCTTGCAGCCACTGCCGCGCCCGTTTCTCGGTACTGTTGATGTTGGAGGCGGCTGACCCTTCACCACTACTCTTGTAGTCCCAGTGTGCTGCAATCCCCTCTTCGGAGATGAGGTGCATCTCCTGTGTACGTATCTGGATCTCGACCGGTACCCCATGTGGTCCGAACAGTATAGTGTGGAGTGATTGATAGCCGTTGGCTTTGGGGATGGCGATGTAGTCTTTAAATTTACCGGGAACCGGTTTGTAGATGCTATGGACGATTCCGAGGGTTTGGTAGCAGGCCTCTACTGAGGGGACCAGTATACGGAAGGCGTAGACATCGAAGATCTCACTGAAGGGGAGCTGCTGGTCCTTCATCTTTTTATAGACACTGTAGAGGTGTTTTTCACGACCACTGACCTCAGCTTCGATCTCAGTCTCCAGCAGGCGTCTGCGGATAGAGACCTCAATGGTCTCCAAAATCTCTTTGCGATAACCGCGAGCCTGTTTGACGGCTTCAGCCAGCACCCGTGCGCGCATCGGATAGCGGTTGTAGAACCCCAACTCGCGCAGCTCTTTGGCAATCTTATTCATCCCCAATCGATGGGCAATAGGGACGTGGATCTCCAGTGTCTCTTGGGCGATTCTTCGACGTTTTTCGCTCTTCAGGCCATCCAGAGTACGCATGTTGTGGAGGCGGTCGGCGAGCTTGATCAGGATCACGCGGATATCACGGGTCATCGCCAACATCATCTTGCGGAAGTTTTCCGCCTGCGCCTGTTGGGGGCTCTCCATCTGGATGCGGGTCAGTTTACTGACCCCGTCCACCAATTCAGTCACCTCAGAGCCAAACCGTTCGGTTAATTCACGCTTGGAGTGGTCTGTATCCTCCAGCACATCATGCAACAGGGCTGCAATGATGGTGGTATGGTCGATGTGCATCTCTGCGAGGATGCGAGCCACCTCGATTGGGTGGTAGATATAGGGTTCACCGGTCAGACGGCTCTGACCATTATGCGCCTCTGCCGAGAAAAGGTAGGCGGCATATATCTTACGAACCTGCTCCTGTTCAAGATAGCTCTCCAGTATGGTGAGCAAATCACTGATCAGGAACATGGTGCGTAGTATTGGTGGAGCTTAGGCTTTGGCCTCTTCTCCATGTGTTTCGGTGGTGGTCTCACCCTCTGTTGTCTCTTCACCCTCATTATCGGCCTGATGATCAAATGCCTGTGCGGCTGCAGCAATTTGATCCAGTACTTCGCGGCTCATCAGACCGGCAGAGATTTCACGCAGTGCAACTACAGTGGGCTTATCGTTATCCAGAGGTACCAGAGGCTCTGCTCCCATGGCAAGCTGTCTTGCACGCTCAGCGGCAATCAGGGTCATGTCAAAGCGGTTATCAATCTGTTCCAGGCAATCTTCTACGGTAATGCGCGCCATTCGTTATTACTCCAGTCTCACTACGAATCAAAAAGGTCGGATATTTTATATAAATTTAGAGACTTACTCAATCTATTTTCTAAATCAAATGGTTATTGGTGGGTGAAAACTGTAAAAAGAGGGTGTTATATCTCTTACTGTATTAAGGCTTGCAGCAGGCTTTGGTGGTGCATCTGCTGCTGTGGAGTCTTTAACCGTTCTGCGAGGAAGATGGTTTTCAGAGCCTCCCTGGCTTGTTCAAAATCATTATTGATTAAAAGATAATTATACTCATCGTAGTGAGACATCTCGTTCATCGCATCACGCATGCGCCGCTCAATGATCTCGCTGCTATCCTGGCCCCGATGCTTTAGCCGCTCTCGCAGTGCCGACTGGCTGGGTGGAAGAATGAAGATGGAGATGGATTCAGGAATCTGTTGACGGATGCTGCGGGCACCCTGCCAGTCAATCTCCAGCACCACATCGACCCCGCTCTGCAGAGTATCCCGTACCCAGATTTCAGAGGTACCATAAAAGTTATCAAATACCTGAGCGTGCTCCAGAAATTCACCGGCCTCAATCCCTTGCTGAAAATCATCGATGGTTGTGAAGTTGTAGTGAATGCCACTCTCCTCTCCGGGACGTGGATCACGTGTGGTGTGTGAGACCGAAAGCTGTATTCCTGAGAGTTCAGGCAGCAGAGCCTGTAGCAGGCTTGATTTTCCTGCACCGGATGGGGCGGAGAGAATATAGAGGTTTCCTGTTTTCATGGTTGCTGCACTCGAATGGGGCTATTTTTTCCAGAAGGCGGGGGAGAAGAGTACCAGAATACTGAATACCTCCAGTCGTCCCACCAACATCGCAAAGCTGAGAATCGCCTTTGCCGGGTCATTGATGGTTCCGTAATGGGCGCCCACTTCACCCAGTCCGGGGCCGAGATTGTTCATGCAGGCCGCCAGCGCAGAGAAGGCGGTAACCTGATCCAGTCCGGTCGCCATTAACAAAATCAGCATGATAGTGAAGCTGGCGACGTAGAGCGAGAAAAATCCCCACACCGCAGAGATTACCTTCTCTGGCAGTGGTTTGTTGCCAATTTTGACGGAGATCTGTGCGTTGGGGTGGATCAGACGAGCAATCTCCCGCATTCCCTGGCGGAATAGCATCAGAAAACGGATGACCTTCATCCCGCCGCCGGTTGACCCTGCACAGCCACCGACAAAACTGGTGAAGAGTAGCAACAGTGGGAGAAAGCTGGGCCAGTTGAAATAGGTGGTGGTGGAAAAACCGGTGGTGGTGCCGATGGAGACCGCCTGGAAGATTCCATGACGCAAGGTCTCTCCGAAACTGCCAAAAGTACCGGTGATCATCAATGTAACGACGGTGATGACGGTCACCGTGGCGAGGATGCCAATATAGGTACGGAACTCTGAATCTTGCAGATAGGGGCGAACAGTAATGCGGGAAATACGGCTTACAGCGAGGTAGTGGAGTGAAAAGTTGACCCCGGAGAGCAGCATGAAGAGGATCGCAATACTCTCGATCAGAGGGCTGTTGAACCATCCGATGCTGGCATCATGGGTGGAAAAACCACCAATGGCTACGGTTGAAAAGCTGTGGGCCAGTGCATCAAAGGGGGTCATTCCTGCGAGCCAGTAGGCGACACCACAGGCAATGGTCAGCCCCAGATAGATATACCAGAGTGCCTTGGCAGTCTCAGTGATGCGGGGGGTCAGTTTGTTATCTTTGATCGGGCCGGGGGTCTCGGCACGGTAGAGCTGCATACCACCAATCCCCAGCATGGGCAGAATGGCGACCGCCAATACAATGATTCCCATCCCCCCCAGCCACTGTAATTGCTGGCGATAGTAGAGGATCGATTGGGGGAGTGCATCAATGCCGGTAATCACCGTGGCACCGGTTGTGGTCAGTCCTGAGAGTGACTCGAACAGTGCATCTATAACGCTCATATGAGGGGTGGTGCCGAAAATAAAGGGGAGCGCACCTGAAATCCCCAATACCGCCCAGAACAGTACGACGACCAGAAAGCCATCCCGGATGCGTAGCTCCTTTTTGATGCCACGCACCGGCTTCCAGATGATAAAGCCGGTGACAATAATGATTGCAAAGGAGAGGATGAAGGGAAGGATAGCCCCATCCTGGTAGAGGAGAGAGACGATGGCAGGAGGCACCATCGTCAGGCTGAAGATCATCAGCAGCAGACCAAGAATTCTCTGGATGACGTGAGGTTGCATCAGTGTGGTGTTAAAAGAGAGAGAAGCTGGTGGTTGGCTGAAACAGTTTTTCTACGTCGTGGATGCGGTGCTTGTCAATCAGGAACAGGATTACATGGTCGTTTGGCTGAATCACCGTATCATGGTGTGCGATTAAAACTTCATCTCCACGCACTACGGCACCAATCGAAGCGCCACGAGGCAGTTTGATTTGATCAATGGAGTGGCCGACCACTTTGGAGTTTTCATGGGCGATGGCTTCGATCGCCTCAGCGGCACCACGACGCAGGGAGTGGGCTACCACCACATCACCCTGACGTACTCTGGCCAGCAGTGAGCTGATGGTGACCTGTTGCGGTGAGATTGCGATATCGATGACGTCACTCTCCACCAGATTGGCGTAGGCGCGACGGTTGATCAGTGTCATCACCTTATGCACCCCCAGCCGTTTGGCCAGCATGGAGGAGAGGATGTTGGCCTCATCATCACTGGTGACAGCGATAAAGACATCGATATCTTCAATGTTCTCTTCTAAAAGAAGCTCCTTATCAGCGACATCACCGAGCAATACAATAGACTCCTCCAGCTCCTCAGCCAGACGCTGTGCATGTTGTGGGTTGTGCTCAATGATCTTGACCTCATAGTCACTCTCAATTTTTTTTGCGAGGCTCTGACCGATGTGGCCCCCGCCTGCAATCATGATGCGGCGGTAGGGGCGGTCGAGGCGACGCAGTTCAGCCATCACCGGCATGATATGTTCACTGGCAGCAATGAAGTGGACCTCGTCATCGACCTCAATGATGGTCTCTTTCTTCGGCAGAATGGGGCGTCCCTTGCGGAAGATGGCAACAAAGCGCATATCAATATCGGGCATGTGTTCCCGGACATTCTCCAGCTCATGTCCCACCAGCGGGCCACCATAGTAGGCACGTACCGTCACCAGTTGCACCTTGCCATCAGCAAAATCGAGTACCTGCAGAGAGCCGGGGCGGTTGATCAGCTTGGCGATGTAGTCGGTTACCTCCTGCTCGGGGCTGATTAACATATCCACCGGAGCACTGTCATGCTGGAACAGCTCGGGGCGCTCCAGATATTCGGGGGCACGAACGCGGGCAATTTTGTTCTGAGTGTTAAACAGGAGTGAGGCAACCTGACAGGCAACGATATTGACTTCATCACTATCGGTCACAGCCAGCAACATCTCGGCACTTTCGGCCCCGGCGCGCTCCAGTACTTTTGGGTGGGAGGCGTGGCCGATCACTGTACGGATATCGAGGCGGTCTTGCAGGGCATGCAGAGCATCTGCATCCAAGTCCACCATAGTGACATCATTCGATTCCAGCGCCAGATTTTCTGCAACCGAGGCCCCTACTGAGCCGGCTCCCAAGATAATAATATTCATGGCTCAGGCAGATTTTTAGGGTCGATATTGAGTGCTTTCAATTTACGATAGAGGTTGGTGCGTTCTACACCAGCTCGTTCAGCTGTCTGGGTTACATTGCCGCGAGTGTCGATCAGGTGGAATAGCAGGTACTCATGTTCAAAACGCTCACGAGCGGCCTTGAGAGGAAGCTGGAAGGTGCCGGGATTTGTAACCCCGTGAGTGGTGGCAGTGTTGGTACTGGGGTGGCTGATCTGCATGGATAGCATGGGGGCAACCTCTTCCTGGCTGATCTCACCCTCGTTACCCATGATTAGCAGCCGTTGTACCAGATTCTTTAACTCCAGTACGTTGCCGGGCCAGCTGTACTGTCGTAACAGGTTCATAGCTGCCATGGAGAAGGTGCGATAGGGGAGGTTGTGATGCTGGTTAAAGTGGTCAATATAGAAATTGAGCAGCTCCAGTGCATCCTCCGGGCGTTCCCGTAGTGGTGGTACCTCAAGCGGTACCCCATTGAGATGAAAATAGAGATCTTCACGAAAGCGTCCTGCGGCCACCTCTTCGGATAGATTTTTCTGGGTTGATGCAATAATTCTGAAGCGGGGCTGGATCGGTTCTGTGCCGCCAACACGGAGAAAACTGCCCGCCTCCAGCGCACCCATCAGCCGGGCCTGAGTACTGGCAGCCATCTCTCCAATCTCCTCCAGAAAGAGTGTTCCCTGGTTGGCCTGCTCTAAACGACCATAGTGGATCTGACCATTCGCTTCGCTTCCAAATAGCTCGGTATTGGTGTTTTCCGAGGCCACAGAGCTGACAGACATCACAATGAAAGGCCCCTGCTGCTGCGGACTCTGCTGGTGAACATAGCGGGCAAACAGTTTTTTACC
This sequence comes from Gammaproteobacteria bacterium, assembly GCA_013349825.1. Lineage (GTDB taxonomy): Bacteria > Pseudomonadota > Gammaproteobacteria > Thiopontia. The sequence goes on from DUYW01000028.1 coordinate 14,482, forward strand.
CGCCCCCGATTCTCCGCTAATCAAGATCGGCATCGGGTGTTGGGCAATGCGCTCTGCATTGTTGCGTACCTGCTCCAATAAGCTACTTTTGCCCGTGGGCTGGGTGATGCTCGTAGGGCGGTCTTTCTGTAGCGTCAGATTTTCCTGCTTGAGGCGGGAGGCCTTCAGAGCGTTGTTGAGTGTCAGTAACAGCTTGGCCAGGGAGAGTGGTTTTTCCAGAAAGTCATAGGCCCCCAAGCGGGTTGCCTCAACGGCAGTCTCCACCGTACCATGTCCGGACATCATGATGATGGGGAGGGCTTCAGCCTCACCGGCATCGGCCCACTCTTTGAGCAGGGTGATGCCATCAATGTCAGGCATCCAGATATCGAGCAGAATCAGATCCGGGCGCCGGGCCTGGTAGGCGTGACGTGCAGTGCNGCCATCTTCTGCGGTCTCTANCTCAAACCCCTCATCTTCCAGAATATCACNTACGGTATTACGGATCTCAGGTTCATCATCAACGACCAGTATGTAGGGTTTCATGGTTTTTCTCCATTGCTCAGGCGCTCACGGGTTGCCGGGGGCAGAGCAGTCTGATGTCGGATCGGAAGGGTGATTTCGAAACAGCTGCCCTGGTCCATACTGAACAGATCAGGATCAAGCAGGTGAATCTGTCCGTTATGCTCTTCAATGATTCGTTTCACAATAGCCAATCCTAACCCGGTTCCTTTCGGTTTTGTTGTGGCGTATGGCTCAAAGATCTGTGATCTCAGCACATCGTCAATACCGGCACCATTATCGCAGATTTTGATCAGCAACGTTCCATCACTGCTCCAGGCCGTGATATGGACATCTGCAACCTTCTCTTCACCACTGGATTCCAGCCCGTTTTTGATCAGATTGTTAAGAATTTGCCGTAGACGATCATTGTCGGCCTCAATTTCGCTCAGTGGTGACTGAATATTGAGTTCAATGTGTCCCGGATGCTGTGCCCGATAGAGATCGGCCACCTCTTCCAGGAGTCGGGCAGGATCAAAAGTGGAGAACTTGATTTTGGGGGCACGGGCATAGTCAGAAAAGGCTTGGACCATTCGCTTCAAGGCATCTACCTGTTGAATGATGGTGTGAGTGGCACGGTCCAGTACCTTACCCTCCTCCGCGTCCATTTTTGAGAGATAGCGGTGGCGCAGTCGGTCAGCAGAGAGCTGAATGGGGGTGAGCGGATTTTTGATCTCGTGAGCCAATCGTCGTGCAACCTCACTCCAGGCGGCATTTTTCTGTGCTGAGACCAGCTCGGTCACATCATCAAAGACCACAACATACCCTTCCAGGGTGTCATGTTCCTGCAGCGCACTACCGCGACAAAACAGGTTTCGTACCCCTTTGGAGGTGGTGATGGTGAGTGAGTCGCACCACTCCTGATCACCATCCTGAATACGTTTTTTCAGAAGATCGGTGAGTGGTGAAATGATCGGGTGGTGTTGCGCCACAACCCCGATGGGGATACCGGGTGTGGGGTTCATTTTACTGTCAAGAATGGAGCAGGCCATGGTGTTGGCACGTTCCAGTCTGCGTTGTGAATCAAGAACCATGACCCCGGAAGAGAGGTGGGAGAGGATCCCCTCCAGTCGAGTGTTCTGGTGTTCGATCAGTTGCTGGCTCTGCTGCAGGTTTTTATGGGTATGGTCGAGGTTGAGCATCATGTCATTGAAGGACTGCACCAGAAACCCGAGATCGTCGTGAGAGCTGTTGGTGATGGGCTGGTTATAGACACCGGAGGCAACGGACCGAGTCCCTTTGGCCAACTCATGGATGGGTGCAATCAGACGGCGGGTCGAGTAGAGGGCAAACCAGAGTGCGCTCAGCAGTGAGAGCAGCAGAATCAATATAAAGGCGATGTTGTAGACGGTATTTTGCTGGTCATCCAGATAGAGCCGCTTTTTGTTGCGCATTACCGCATCGTTGATCTTTTCCTGTCCCAGTTCAAGCTGTTTGGGGATGGTGTAGTAGGAGGAGAGGATACGGTGCTCGCCACTCTCCGGGCTGAAGTTGCGGAGTGGAATCACCACATGAAGAATCTGATTGAACTCTTCATGGGTCTGGATCTTGTGGTAATCAAGTCCCTGCTGAACCTGACTGACAATCAGGTTGTCGAGTGGTTTGGGGACCAGTTCGGGTTCGGAGAGCAGACTGCTGAAGCCAATCTGGTTGCCCATTCTGTCGTAGAGCACCAGCTCCATCGCCTTGTTGGCATCCCGAGCCTCTTCCAGCAGGGGGTCCACTATACTGCGCGGGGTCGTGGAGAGCGCCGCGCTGAGTTGGTAGAGATTTTCAATGATCCGTTTCTTCTTCTCGTTGAGTGCGGTCTTGTAGAGTTCCCGAGACCCCTCCAAAGCATGCATAATCTCATCCTCCCCTCGATCCTGTTGACGCAGAATCTGGATGGTAAAGAGGGAGATGATAATGATTGGAATCAGTGCCAGAGAGACAAAGATGGTGACAAAACGGGAGTGGAGTCGTGCTCCGGCCTCTCCGGCAATAAACCGTTGTACCAGTTTGTAGAGGTTGAGTGAGATGGTGGAGAAGAGCAGTGACAGGCCAATGGCGCTGCTGAGGACAATAAAGGGAAACAGGCTACCGATGGTGTCAGGGTCGTTGATCGCCTCAGCCAGCAGAGCAAAGGCGAGGATGGTGGAGACGCTGCCAATGACAGTGAAGGTCTTCACCACAGGTTGGCTTAACCAGGAAGAGGTGGAGTGGCTCATGAGGACTCTATTGTTGACTCAAGAGTTGATTCAGAGGGTGAGGGAGAGCGTATGCCAGCCACTATCCAGCTTCCACTCCGGCCATAGATAGGGGGTGTAGAGGTAGGGCTGGATCAGGCCGGGCAGGGCTGACTCATCCAGAGAGGCGCGAATTTTTGCCTGGTACTCTTTTTTGGGAGAGAGCATATCCTTTTTAACCGAGAGGGCATCATGACGCTGTTCCATGCGCTCTAGGGCCTGTTCAATGGTGTCATAGGTTCCATGGGTATTGTTGTTAAGGCTGATCAGATAGAAACGATTGGTGAACTCGCGGTAACTGAGTACAAAACGGTGCTCCACATGGTGGATTACACGGTTCTTATCCCAAATGGGGGTCACCTCCTCAATGGCATATTCGGCAATAAAGACGATCGGGATTCCGTTTTTGAGGGCATCGACTACACTCTCTTCCAGCTTGTAGGAGAACTGTGCGCTAATCAGGTAGTGTTGCGGGGTGTCGAGAATCTCCGGTTGGGTAATGGTGATCTCTGCAGTGGCGGTTTGACACCAAATCAGGCTGCTTAGCAGTAGAGAGCGTAACCAGACCATTATGCCTCTTCCCCTTTTTGCAGCAGTGCGTAGTAGAAGCCATCCATGCCACCTTCACCGGGCAATAACTGATGGCCTGCACCGGTAGAGTGACCACAAGTGAGTGTGATCGACTGTACCCTGGCATCCGGGTGGCCTTTGAGAAAGTGGGCGATCTGCTGTTCGTTCTCCTCGGGGAAAATTGAGCAGGTCGCATAGAGCAGTGTTCCCCCCTGCTGCAGCATCCCCCAGCAGTTTTCGAGGATGGTGTTCTGCAGTTCGACCAGGGTAGCGATATCGCTTCTACGCCGTAGCAGTTTGATATCAGGATTACGACGTATCACTCCGGTGGCGCTACAGGGGGCATCCACCAGGATCCGGTCAAAAGGGGTGCCATCCCACCAGGAGTTGAGAGCGGCATCACCTTTGATCAGTGTTGCGGTGGCCTTGATACGCTGTAGATTCTCTTCTACCCGCTTCAGTCGCTCGCCATCCCGGTCCAGAGCAATCAGCTCTTTGAGTTTGCTCTGCTGCTCCAATAGGTGGGCAGTTTTCCCGCCGGGTGCTGCGCAGGCATCCAGTATTCGTTCGCCGGGTTGTGGGTCCAGCAGCAGTGCACTCTGCTGTGGGGCCTCATCCTGTATCGATATTTTTCCCACTTCAAAACCGGGAAGTTGCCCTACAGGAACCCCTTTACTGAGAGTGATCGCGGTGGGAGAGTGCAGGGATGGGGTTGCTTCAATCTGTTGGGCTTGCAATAGTTGCAGATAGGCATCTCGGGACCCCTGCTGTAGATTTACCCGTAGTGTCATCGGAGGGCGTTCAATATTGTGATGCAGGATATCCCGCCACTGCTGTGGCCAGCTGTCCCGTAGCTTCTGTACCATCCAGTCCGGGTGGTTATTCTTCTCTGCCAGAGTCTTTTTATTGGGGCCGGTCAGACTCTCTGACTCCCGTTGAAAGCGTCGCAGTACCGCATTGACTACACCACTGGCCCACTCTTTTTTTAAGATCTTGACCGCATTGACGGTTTCAGAGAGTGCGGCATGGTCCGGGGTGCGCATATAGTGGAGTTGATAGATTCCACTTAATATCAGCGCGTGGAGGTCACCGTCCTTATTTTTGAAGGAGCGTTTCAAGAGCTGTTTGGCAATCCCTTCGAGCTCGTAGATATGGCGCAGTACGCCGTAGCTGATCTCCTGAGCCAGAGCGCGATCTGCCGGTTCAAGCTTTTGGGTCGCGTGAGGCAGGGTTACGGCAAGTGAGTGGTGTTGGCTGAGAACCCCTGAGATTGCCTTGGCGGCTGCTACACGGGGTGTCCATACAGTTTTATTTTTCATATGCTGAACCGGAGTCCACTCTCTTTCAGTTGTGGCCGGGCATTGAGAAAATCGGCAACCGGCATGGAGCGTTTGCCGGGGAGCTGTAGTTCCAGAATACGTAGTTGCCCCTCGGCTGTAGCGATATCAATCCCCTCGCTGCTGATTACAGTGCTCTGTCCCGGTTCTGCTGAGGTTGGGAGTGAAGATGAGATCACAACCGCATGGCGGATACGCACCATCTCACCACTCCACAGGGTTTGGGCGACAGGCCAGGGGTTGAAGGCATTAATCTGATTGAGAATCTGTTGAGCCGGTTGACCCCAATCAATCATCGCCTCCGCTTTGTTGAGTTTCTCGGCATAGGTGACATCGGCCTCATTTTGAGTTTCTGGCTGTAATGCCCCCTGTTCAATCAGCGCAATTGTCTTGAGTAACGCTTCAGCACCGAGTGTTGCAAGGCGATCATGCAGCGTCTGTGCATTGTCATCAGCCTCAATAGGGGTCGTGGCCTTGACCAGCATATCCCCGGTATCCAGCCCCTCATCCATCTGCATGATTGTGACTCCGCTCTCTGCGTCACCTGCATGGATGGCACGTTGAATGGGGGCAGCACCACGCCAGCGTGGTAGCAGTGAGGCGTGAATATTGAGGCAGCCATTGCGTGGGGACACCAGTACCGCCTTGGGCAGGATAAGCCCATAGGCAACCACCACCATCAAGTCTGCATTCAACGACTCGATCTGTTGCTGTTCTGCCTCATCACGCAGGGTTGTGGGCTGAAATACGGGGAGACTCGCCTCCAGTGCCCGCTCTTTGACCGGGCTTGCCTTCAGTTTACGACCGCGTCCGGCGGGACGGTCCGGCTGGGTATAGACCCCGATCAGCTCATGGTCTGATTCCAGTAGCGCATTGAGTGCAGCCACTGAGAAATCAGGGGTCCCCGCAAATAGAATTCTCATGGATCATAATTTCCTGGTTACATTGTCTCTTTCTGCTGCTTCTCTAATTTTTTTCGAATCCGTGTCTGTTTCAGCATGGAGAGCTGGTCAACAAACAGTTTCCCCTTCAGGTGATCCAACTCATGCTGTATACAGATGGCAAGCAGCCCTTCAGTCTGTAGTTGAAAAGAGACCCCGTCCCGATCCAGCGCCTCCACGGTTACACGTTCAGCACGAATCACCGTCTCGAAGATACCGGGTACTGAGAGACACCCCTCTTCCTGCTCATCCTCACCTTCAGAGGCGATAATTTTGGGGTTGATCAGGCACAGGGGTTGATCTTTCTCCTCTGAAATATCGATTACAACAATACTATGTGGCTTATCGACCTGGGTAGCAGCAAGGCCGATACCGGGTGCAGCGTACATGGTCTCCAGCATATCATCGAGTATCTGGCGAATCTCATCGGTTACACTTTCGACTGGGACACTTTTTTTGCGCAGTCGAGGGTCAGGGTGTTTCAGTATTTCTAACAATGCCATAATTTTTTAGCGATAATGGTTTGAATTTCGGGAACCTCTTACATTGGATGATATCGTAACAGATATGAGTAGTGTGCAATATGGATAGCGTTGCAGCGTGGTTGATTCTTCACCATGCACCGACCGTGGGTGCGGTTACCTTCGTAAAGGCATTGGAGCAGTTTGGTTCACCACAGGCGGTGCTCGACTGTGGTCCAACCGCGCTCAGGCAGAGCGGGGTCTTTAAAAAAGCAGCCGTTGAATACCTCACGGCCCCTGAATCAGAGCAGTTGCAATCTATTGAGCGGGATCTGGAGTGGCTTGAGCAGGAGGGGAGTCACATCCTGACATTAGAGGATGAGGCCTATCCTGCACTACTCAAGGAGATCACAGATCCACCGCCACTCTTATATGTACAGGGGCAGGTTGACCTGCTCTCAATGCCTCAACTGGCGATTGTTGGAAGCCGCAACCCCGATGCGCTGGGGCGAGAGATGGCACAAGATTTTGCACAGAGGCTGGCGCGGGCAGGTTTGACCATTACCAGTGGCATGGCCCTGGGGATCGATACCGAAGCGCATCACGGGGCGCTACAGGGTGGGACGACGATTGCTGTAACCGGTACCGGACTCGATCGGGTCTACCCGGCAAGGAATCGTGAGCTGGCGCACCAGATTGCCATTCAGGGGGCGTTGATTTCAGAGTTGGCGATTGGCACAGAGCCGCGTGCAGAAAATTTTCCCCGAAGAAACCGTTTGATCAGTGGTCTGGCACTGGGTACTCTGGTGGTGCAGTCTGCACGCAAGAGTGGTTCCCTGATTACCGCGCGTTTGGCCATGGAACAGGGGCGAGAAGTATTTGCAATTCCGGGTTCCATCCATAATCCGTTGTCGCGCGGAAACCACTTGCTGATTCGTCAGGGAGCCAAGCTGGTTGAGACTACGGAGGATGTTGTGGAGGAGCTGGGAGGCATGCTCCATCTGCTTGAGACGCAGCTGGAGGATGAGGTGACGGACCTTGAGCCTCCGTCAGAGGACAGCGTTGAGGGCCAAATTCTTGCTGCAATAGGGTATGAAACGGTGCAGTTAGATCAGATTGTTAAACTTTGTGGATTGACGGCAGAGGTTGTTTCCCCGATTATTATGCGCCTTGAAATTGAAGGTTTGATTGCCTCGTTACCCGGTGGTCGGGTCCAACGTCTACAGAAGTGAGTGGAAAATGCTAGAAATTTTGATGTATCTGTTTGAAAATTATGCACATGAACCGGTTGAGGATAATGCGACGCCAACCGTGATTCGTGAGGAGCTGATGCGTGCAGGATTTACAGAAAAACAGGTTGAGCGCGCATTTCTCTGGCTGGAGGGGCTTGCGGGGCTGGAAGGGGGAGGTTCAATCACGGTGGGTCAGCCGTTACGCAGCTTTAGAATTTTCTCTGCTGCAGAGTCCGCAGTGATCGGTGCCGAAGAGCAGGGGCTCTTACTCTATTTAGAGCAGTTGGGTGTGCTCAACTGTGAAGCACGTGAAGCGGTTGTTGACCGGGTGATGGCCTTGGAAACCGATGAATTTGATGAAGAAAAGCTTAAATGGGTGGTGTTGATGGTGCTCTTCAATCAGCCGGGTGCGGAATCTTCCTATGCCTGGATGGAGGATTTTGTCTATGATGATGCACCGGAGTGGGTTCACTAACCGACCTCTCTCATATAAATTACCACTTTAGAAGCACCCTAACCACAGAGTACAAAAGCCAGTGAGTAAAAATCTCGTTATTGTAGAGTCCCCGGCTAAAGCCAAAACCATTGAGAAATTTCTCGGTGAAGAGTTTTTGGTGATGTCGAGTTATGGTCATATACGTGATCTGCCGGGTAAGGGGATGGCGGTTGATATAGACAATAATTTTGAACCCACCTACGAGGTGAGTGACGATAAGACCAAAGTAATCAATGAACTCAAACGGGCCAGCAAAAAGGCTGAGATGGTATGGCTGGCATCGGACGAGGACCGCGAAGGGGAGGCCATTGCATGGCACCTGGAACAGGTGTTAGGGCTGGATGAGGATAACAGTCAACGCATTGTTTTTCATGAGATTACCAAACCTGCAATCCTTGCGGCCATCGAAAATCCGCGAGGTATCAATCGAGACCTGGTAAATGGTCAGCAGGCGCGTCGTATCCTAGACCGGTTGGTCGGTTTTGAACTTTCACCCGTACTCTGGAAGAAGATCCAGACGGGCCTTTCAGCAGGCCGCGTACAGTCGGTTGCAGTGCGTCTGGTGGTGGAGCGTGAACGAGAGATCGAGGCCTTCGATCCAGTCTCCTCCTTCAAGGTGAACGCGCAGCTTGCCAACAGTGAGGGAACCAAATTTGAGGCCAAACTGCCAAAGGATCGTGAGGGAATTGAAGATGCAGAGCAGTTTCTCAAACGGGTAAAAGGGGCCGACTACCAGATCCGCAAAATTGAGAAGAAGCCGGCAAGCCGTTCGCCCCGTGCCCCGTTTACGACCTCAACGTTGCAGCAGGAGGCATCACAACGTCTCGGTTTCTCGGTGCGTCAGACCATGATGGTGGCACAGCGTCTCTATGAAGCGGGCAAGATCACCTATATGCGTACTGACTCGGTTAACCTCTCTGAGCTGGCACATGCCCAGGCAGAGGAGGTGATCAAGAAAGATTACGGTAGTGAGTATGCGCAGCAGCGTCACTACAAAACCAAATCGGCGGGTGCGCAAGAGGCGCATGAGGCGATCCGTCCCACCGACTTTGGCAAATCAAAAGTCACTGGTGAGAAGAATGAGCAGCGTCTCTATGAACTGATTTGGCAGCGTACTATCGCCTCACAGATGTCTGATGCACGGCTTGAGCGCACCACAGCCACCATTGATATCTCCAGTGTGGAAGAGCACCTGGTTGCCAGGGGAGAGATCCTCACCTTTGAAGGGTTTCTCAAGGTCTATCAAGATCGTGGCAAAGAAGACTCCAAGCGTCTGCCCAACATTCGAGAGGGAGAGTCGCTGCAACTATCGGTAATGCACGCTCAGGAATCCTTTACCCGCCCACCCGCCCGTTTTACCGAGGCAAGTTTGGTGAAGAAGCTGGAGGAGTTGGGGATTGGTCGGCCATCAACCTATGCACCGACCATCTCAACCATTCAGAACCGAGGCTATGTGAGTCGGGGTGAACAGGAGGGGCGTGAACGCACCATCCGCATTCTGGCACTACATGGTAGCGAGATCCGCAATGAGGACAAAGTGGAGATGACAGGCTCTGACAAGGGCAAGTTGATTCCACAGGATATCGCCGGCGTAGTGACCGACTTTCTGGTCAAATATTTTTCAGAGATTATCGACTATAATTTCACTGCCCGGGTTGAGGCGGAATTTGATGAGATCTCCAGAGGTGAGCTGGAGTGGCGTGAGATGTTAGGACGTTTCTACCAGCCATTTCATCAGGATGTAGAGGGATCTGCCGATATTTCTCGTGAAGAGGCCTCACAGACCCGTCATCTGGGTACAGACCCTAAAACGGGCCGTCCGGTCAGCGTGAAAATTGGCCGTTTTGGCTCTTATGCACAGATTGGAACTCGCGATGATGAGGAGAAGCCCCTGTTTGCCGGATTACGCCCGGATCAACGCAAAGATACGGTCGCACTAGAGGATGTGTTGCCTCTGTTTGAACTGCCGCGTCAGTTAGGAACCACCCCGGAGGGGGAGGTGGTGATGGTCAATACCGGTCGTTTTGGCCCCTATGCAGGGTTTGTAGATGAGATGGTACGTGATCACCTGGAGGGAAATCCGGTTAAAGGGATCGATCTGGTGGCGCAGAACGTATCGATTGAGCCGGAAGATCCACACACCATTGAGTTGGAACGGGCGATTGAGTTTGTAGAGCAGAAAAAGGCGAGTGATCAAGATAAGGAGATCCGTCTGTTCGAAGGCTCTCCGGTACAGATATTGGATGGGCGTTGGGGCCCCTTTATTACCAACGGCTTCAAAAATGTCAAACCCCCTGCGGATAGCGACCCTGCTCAGCTGACATTGGAGCAGTGTGAAAAACTGATCGAAGAGAGTGAGAAAGAGCGCAAGCGCCTGTCTAAACAGTTTCATGGCGGGGGCTTTACCCTGCTGCGTGACCCCGCC
>DUYW01000029.1 GCA_013349825.1 Gammaproteobacteria bacterium
TTGATGATCTGTTTCTGCCAATATGTCGACTTATCCATCTCTTCCCTCTGCTGGTTGGACGAGGGGACATTTTCAGAGATGTTGGTCGACGTGACTAGATGTCTTTCTCCGGACGCTTACGCACCACGACTACGGTTAGTTCAAGTGATAGTCCAGGACATGCGAACTTTATTACGCGTAACATATTGGATAATCCATATGACTGGCGCTCCCCTCAGAATGCCGCCTTGTGGCAGAGTGCCAGTTCAGCTACAAATCCTTGCCCGAGCGGTTACAGAATACCAACTGAGGCAGAGTTTTTGGCGGAGACTGTCGCATTTCTTAAGCTGGGATTCACAGGGCAAAGGGAACCTAACGGTGTATTGAACAGAGTTGGCACAATGAGTTACAACTGGGTGTCTAATATCAGTGGCACTACGTCAAAAATTATCGAATATGACGGAATATTGTATTCCGGTGGGCTTGGTAGTACTAATGCTGCTCGAGTGTTTGGTAGTGCCGTTCGATGCATTGCTGATTAGTAGTGTAGATTTCAATATGATCTGCTATTTAGTGGGCTTTTTTTAAGCGAACAAAACCAGAAGGGTAAGTTCAGCAGAAAAACTTCAAGTGGACTGACGGAATGTCTGCTATTAGCCAGTTCAACCATCCCATAGGGAGGTAGTCATGGGCAGCAAAGAGGTAAGTCTTTCCGCCTGATCTGATCGGTCCCTCGTAACTGGTTATAGCCGTTTCCTGAAGTGACCAGCAATCACCTTAGAGACAGCAGTGAGTCAGGTCCTGCCGTGTGATGACCAGATTTCACAGTCGCACCAGAGGCGGCTCTGGTCGCATTGCGTGAGTTGAGCACCATCTATCTTAGAGATCGCTCTGAGTCGGATCAGACATACGCCACTGATCATACCCTACCAGAAACAGGTATGACCGGTCATACAAGTGGTCATAGTGGCTACAAAAAACAAAAGGGCCTGCAATTTTTCAATTACAAGCCCCTGATATATATGGTAGCCATGGGTAGACTTGAACTACCGACCTCAGCATTATGAGTGCTGCGCTCTAACCAGCTGAGCTACATGGCCATAAACGAGGGGCAAATTATACAGAAATTGACCATTAGCGACAATAGATGATCAACCTGTTGTCCCACTCTATTTTCAGACATTAAACCGGAAGTGGACAACATCACCATCCTGCACAATGTACTCTTTGCCCTCCAGGCGCAGGCGCCCCGCCTCTTTGGCTCCATGCTCACCGTTATGTGCTATAAAATCATCGTAGGAGGTGACCTCGGCACGAATAAAGCCCCGCTCAAAGTCGGTATGGATCTTTCCGGCTGCCTGAGGCGCTGTAGAGCCCTGTTCATAGGTCCAGGCGCGCACCTCTTTGACCCCTGCTGTGAAATAGGTGTGTAACCCCAATAGATGGTAACCCGCTCGAATCACACGATTGAGGCCCGGCTCATCTTGTCCCATCTCTTGCAAAAACTCTATCTTCTCGTCATCTTCCAGCTCGGATAGCTCGGCTTCAATCGAGGCACAGACCGCGACCACCTCAGCCCCTTCACGCTGCGCAATCTGACGTACCTGATCGAGAAAAGGGTTCTCTTCAAAGCCATCTTCTGCCACGTTGGCGATATACATGGTTGGCTTTATGGTCAACAGATGAAGTTCATAGAGGCTCTCTAGCTGCTCTTCATTCAGCTCCATAGAGCGTACCGGCTCACCACTATCCAGGTGGTCTCTCACTTTTTCCAGAAAATCTTTCTGGGCTACTGCTTCCTTATTGCCTGACCTTGCCGTCTTTTCAACACGCAAAATGGATTTTTCCACGGTCTCCAGATCTGCCAGTGCCAACTCGGTGTGGATTACTTCGATGTCGCTCTCAGGGTTGATGGTGCCTGCAACATGGATCACATTCTCATCCTGAAAACAGCGCACCACATGACCGATGGCATCAGTCTCACGAATATTGGCCAGGAACTTATTCCCCAGCCCTTCCCCTTTGGAGGCTCCTGCAACCAGCCCGGCAATATCCACAAACTCCATTGTGGTTGGGATCACCTTTTCTGGGTTGACGATCTTCGCCAGTGCATCCAGTCGAGGGTCCGGCATCGGTACGATACCGATATTGGGATCGATGGTGCAGAAGGGGTAGTTCTCGGCATCAATCCCGGATTGAGTCAGCGCATTAAAGAGCGTTGATTTACCCACATTGGGCAACCCTACAATTCCACATTTAAATCCCATAACTCTTTCCTGTTTATGCCTTGCCGCGACTGTGCAGCCGATTCATTACTTTCTGCATTTCACCTGAGACGATCTGATCGATGACCCGATCTGCATCATCCAGTGCATTCTCTATTGCTGCCCGATCCATCTTTCCTGGGGTACCCAGGACATAATCCACCACCGGCCCCGGCTTACCAGGGCGACCAATTCCAATCCGTAAACGGTGAAAACCTGCTCCAAGATGAGCGGTAATATCACGCAAGCCGTTATGCCCGGCATGCCCTCCTCCCAGCTTCAAACGAAGCTCTCCCGGTGGCAGGTCCAGCTCATCATGTGCCACTAGAATCGATGTGGGTGAAATTTTATAGTAGCTGGCAAGTGCCGCAACCGACTGGCCACTGCGATTCATAAAGGTCGTGGGCTTTAACAACCAAACGGATTCCCCACTGATTTGCAGTTTGGCCACAATGCCGTGAAATTTACTCTCTACCCGAAAGCTTGCACCAGATTGACGCGCAATCTGTTCCAGAAACCAAAACCCGGCGTTATGCCGGGTTGTCTCATACTCTGCTCCGGGGTTTCCCAGCCCGACAATCAGAGAGATTGGTTCACTCATACCACAAACCTCTCAACCCTGACCGTCGACTATTGAGCAAATTAAGCCTCAGCCTCAGCCTCACCTTCAGTGCCTGAGATCTCACCCTCTTCTTCATCGTCATCTGCCTTGGAGCCGCGCGTCTTCTGCAGTGTAACAACCGCTTGGTCATGATCATCACCACGACTCAATGCAGTCACTGAAACACCTTCAGGCAAGCTGAGCTGAGAGAGGCGAATCGAATCACCAAGGTCCAATCCGGTCAGGTCCACCTCAATATACTCTGGCAGATTTGATGCCAGACAACTGACCTCAAGATTAGAGATCAGCTTGTTGAGCGCTCCACCCTGAGTAATACCTGGTGCGGCATCATCATTGAGGAAATGAAGCGGTACAGACATCTTCATCTCATGCTTGCTGCTAATACGTAAAAAATCAGCATGTATCACTTTTGCTTTCGCAGGATGACGTTGCAGATCCTTGAGTACAACACTCTCTTTTGTACCATCCACATCGATGGAGAGGATGTGGCTGTAAAACGCCTCTTTCTCCAAGTTGTGCATGAGATCGTCATGGACCATGGTAATGGAAGCGGGTTCGCGATCATCGCCGTAAATCACCGCAGGTACACTACCTGTATTGCGCAGGCGGCGCGTATGCGCCTTACCCAGATCACTACGCACTGATGCTTGCATTTCAAAACTACTACTCATCTTTCTATCTCCAAAACAGCAGCCACTTTCAAGACCACCAAATACTACAAATTAAAAAACGATCTACCCTATTCTATTCGAACCTATTCCATATAGAGCGAACTGACTGACTCACCGGTGGACATTCTGCGGATCGTCTCTGCGAGCAATTCAGCCACAGAGATCTGTCGAATCTGTGAGCACTCCACTGCAGCCTGACTTAGAGGAATCGTATCTGTCACGACCAACTCATCCAACTCAGAACCTGCAATATTATCCACTGCTGGGCCCGAAAGAACCGCATGGGTTGCATAGGCACTGACCCGTGCTGCCCCATACTCTTTCAACGCCGTCGCTGCCTTGCAGAGCGTTCCGGCCGTATCAACCAGATCATCAACCAATACGCATGAACGTCCCTCTACATCACCAATAATATTCATTACCTTCGCCACGTTTGCTGCGGGTCTGCGCTTGTCGATAATTGCAAGATCAAGCCCTCCCAACAGTTTGGCTATTGCGCGTGCCCGTACTACACCGCCCACATCCGGGGAGACCACAATCAGGTTGGGATACTCATTACGCCAGATATCTCCCATCAACAACGGGGAGGCGTAGATGTTATCCACCGGGATTCCAAAGAACCCCTGAATCTGATCTGCATGCAGATCAATGGTCAACACATGGTCAACACCGGACTGCGTAACCATATCAGCCACTAATCGCGCCGTAATCGGCACTCGCGCCGAACGGGGCCGACGATCCTGACGTGCATACCCAAAATAGGGGACTACCGCCGTAATACGTGCTGCAGAGGCGCGACGCAGCGCATCGGCCATCACCAAAAGCTCCATTAAGTGGTCATTCGTTGGCGCACAGGTTGATTGCAGCAAAAACACTTCACGTCCCCGCACATTCTCCTGAATCTCGACCATCACCTCTCCGTCACTGAAGCACTCGACGGTTGCACTACCCAACTTAAGATTCAGATAGCGCGCGACCTTTCCGGCCAACTCTGGATTGGCCGTCCCGGAAAACATCATGAAGCGATCAGCACTCATCTTCTCTCACTATGTCTCTGACTCAAATTTCACAAATAACAGCCTGGCTCAATCGATGACTCTGCCCTGACTGCTCCTGCATTAGCAAAAACCTGCTAATACATACAAATTGGTTCGGGTGCATGGATTCGAACCACGATATGCAGAATCAAAATCTGCTGTCCTGCCGTTAGACGACACCCGAATATTCTTTTCTTAACCGCTCAATCAGGGGCGACTGATTCAACCCCTGAACCACAAAACTTTTCCATTTTTCAGGAATCCGCTCTTTAATCTGCTTCGCCTGTTCAACATCTTCCAACGCCAAAAAGAGGCAACTCCCGGTTCCTGTCATGCGTGCATCCCCATATTTGGAGAGCCACAGCAACGACTCCGCTACCTCAGGGTAGTTTGCAGAAACCACTGACTCACAATCATTTCTACCTTCATCAGGCAGAGAGCCGCGTATTTTCGCTTTTGGAGTGTTTCGTGTCAATTCTTTAGATTGAAAAATCTCAGCAGTTGAGACATGGACCCCCGGTGCCAGCAGTAAATAAAGGTGTTCTGGAGGGGTTACATGGATCAAATTCTCTCCAATCCCCTCTGCCCAGGAGGCGTGACCATCAATAAAGATTGGCACATCAGCCCCCAACTGTACCCCTATTTCAGCAAGTTGTTGCTGAGAAAAACCACAGCCCCAAAGTTGATTCAACGCAACCAGCGTTGTTGCAGCATCGGAACTGCCCCCTCCCACACCGCCACCCGCAGGAATTCTCTTGTGAACCCACAAGGAGGCCCCACAGGGTGTAGCACTTGCCTGTTGCAGTGCTCTGGCTGCACGTACCACGAGATCCTCCTCAGCAGATACTCCCGCCAAACCATGAGGGCGATCGATCTTTCCATCTTGAGTAATCTCAATCTCAATCTCATCTTGCAGATCAATAAACTGAAACAGCGTCTCCAGCTCATGATATCCATCATCCCGTCTGCCCGTTATATGGAGAAAGAGGTTGATCTTGGCTGGTGCCGGCCAGCGACTTCTCTCACCCATCATCACTCACCTTTCTCGTGGTTAACCTGCCAGCGGTTAATCTTCAATTTGATACGTATCTGCTCTCGTTCTAACACCAACAATTCGGGTAACTGCAGATCCCCCTGCTGCCTGTATCGGCGTATCTCAAGCGACCACCCTGACTGCTGCAGGTGCTGCAGTCGATTGTGTTCATCCAACAGCAGACTATCAATCGCAACACCCTCTGCTGGCAGCCCCTTAACCCAGAAGATGGCCTCTTCAAGAGGAAAGGTCCAGCCCGTAACCCCGGTTAGCAGTGCTGATGCGGTGCCCCCCTGGAACACCCCTTCAGGGGTGGTTAACTGTGTCACGGCCGGATTGACAACCAACTCAACGCCTCCCATTCCCAGCAGGCCACTCAGCACGAAGCGCTGCCTCTCTGTCTGATACTCCCAGTGAAAGCCGCTCTGCCCCCCCTCTTCCCCATTACGCAGTGCAATACGCCCCTCAATCTGCCACAGCTGCAGTTGGTTCAACTGCAGCTGTCGCTCCCCCCACGCCATATCAACAGTGCGTAACGGCCTTTCAGGTGTTGCTGTACACCCCGTCAACATCAGGCCAATCCAAAACAACCGAAGGGGGTGTGACAAGTAGCGGGGCAACATGAGGAGGTGCCAGAGTGAAATCTATTTTTGAGAAAAGCGCTTCAGTGTATCCCGCAGAATCTGATTATTCTTATCAATCTCTTTTGCCACACTCCAGGCCTCTTTCGCCCCACCCTTGTCTCCGCTCACCCAGCGCACCTCACCCAGATGGGCTGCTACCTCGGCATCCCGGTTTGCATCAAAGGCACGATTCAAGTACTTCAATGCCTGCTCTACATCTCCCATCTTGTAGAGCACCCACCCCATACTATCCAACACATAAAAATCTTTAGGTCTTAGCTCCATCGCCTTCTGCAGATAACCTTGAGCCTCAGCGTAGCGCTCTGTACGCAGCGTTAAGGTGTAACCCAGCGCATTCCAGGCATGATAGTGCTTTGGGTTTTTGTCCAGAATGGTATGGAGATCTCTCTCCAGCAGTGCAAGATCGCCAGCCAGGTCCCCTGCCATTGCCCGCGCATAGAGGATCTCTTCATTGTCCGGACTCAGCTCTAAGGCCTGATCATAAACTTTAACCGCCTCTTGATAACGTGATGCATCTTCCAACAACCCCCCTTCCAACAACAGGAGCTGGGTACGCTGTTGGTCACTGTGCGTTGTCAGGCCGTGCAGTATCGATAGCCCTTTCTCCACTTTGTCTTTGGCTAGCAGTGTAGCCATACGTACCCGCGCATTGAAATGAAGCATGCCATGACTGACAGAAGCATAATGTTCGACTGCCTGCTGATCATTGCCCACTGTCTCTTCCAACTCTCCCAGATAGTAGTTGGCCTTATCACTCTGACCATTCATCTCCCGGAGTTGCAACAGATGTTTACGCGCCCTCTTAAACTGCTTTTGGTCTATCTCCAACAGCGCCAGCGCACTCAGGATCTCAGCTGAACGTGGGCTCAACTTATAGGCCTTTTTAAACTGCTGCAACGCCTCACTATTACGCTTCTGGGAGATCAAGGCCTTGCCATAGCGTTGTAGAATATCCACATCCTTGGGTGACCGTTTCACCTGCTGCTTCAGGAGATTGACGACCTCATCCGCACGACCCAACATCTCCAGAATCGTGACCCGCAATACCACTGCACGTCCCCAATCAGGGCGTATCTTCAATGCCTGATCAACGGAAACAAGTGCTTTCTTGGCATTCCTTTTCTTGCTGTAGTACCAACCCTGCACATACCAAGCTGCGGCATCTTCTGCAGAGTACTCAACCAGCATCGAAAGTACCTGAGTTGCTGCGATGGCATTCGGCTCCTTGCGCAACTGCTCTGCAACCAGCTGAAAACCAGACAATAGATCTTTGCCCTTCAACTGAATCAACTGTTTAAACTGCTCTGCCGCCTTTTGTTGATCACCTCCACGCAGTAATAACGCACCCAAAATACGTCTCGCTTCAATATTATCTGGATCTTTCTCTACCCAGCGCTGGGTCGCCCCGATGGTCTGCTCTATATTGGCGCCATGAATTGAGAGTTTGGCGCTACGCTCAGCAATTTCCGGATGTTCACTCAGTGCTGTGGCTCTCAAGTAGTAGAGATAAGCCGCATCATGATCCCCCTGCTGCGCCGAGATCTCTGCAGACAGAATGTTGAAAAGCAGATCTCCTTCCCCACCTTCGGACTCAACCATTGGTTGCACACTATCATTCTGTGCCTCTGCAACATTGCTGTTGATCACAGCACAACCGCTGGAGAAGAGAAACAGTGTGACTGAAAAAACCATTCGTAGCATGATGTACACTCAACCAATTTGATTAATAGATAGCAAGGCAAAGCCTATGGACTGTTGGCACCCATTCTAGGGGTAAGATTGATAGATGTCCAAGGAGAATAGTTTACAGAGAATCAGCACCTCTTGATTTCAGCGCTGTTGATGCCACTCAATGATCTGTACAATCAGGCTCATCAACTCAGCCATCGCCGAGGGGACCAATTCGTACTGCTCTTGCTTGATCACACCCTCTAACTCACGCGCTCGTGCTGTAATCTGTGGAAAGCCAAAGGTGGCTCCACTCCCTTTCAACACATGTACCTCTTGTTGCAGACCTGACCAACGCTGACTTTCATATCTCTGCTGAATCACTGGCAATGCTTGCTGTAAACGGTCAACAAACATCCCAACCAGATCCTCATCAACCAGATCCGGGACTTTCAATTGCTCATGGTTACTCGCCGCTACACTCTCTTTCACCTCTTCGCTATTCTGCTCCCTCTGATAGCGCACCAATACTTTCAGTAACTTGTTTCGGTCTATTGGCTTAGCCAGAAAATCATTACAACCAGCCTCTTCGAATTGCCGTCGATGCTGCACCATCACATTTCCAGTCAACGCCACAATGGGCACATCATTACCCTCTCTGCGTAACCAACGCGTCGCCTCTATACCATCCACCTCCGGCATCTGCATATCCATCAAGACCAGATCATATGGATGCTCCATCGCCATCTCGTAGGCCTCCTGCCCATTGGCAGCAAGATCAACAACCATTCCAACAGACTCTACCAAGCGTTTAATCAAAACCTGTAATTCAGCAGTATCATCTGCAATCAATACACGCCCTTGTATCCTCATCTGCTGGTTCGAAACCACCTTCACCAGCTCCTGCTCAACAATGGCCTCACTCTTCTCCAGGGGTACAACCAGGGTAAAGGTAGAACCTACATGGAGTTCACTCTTAACCCGAATCTCTCCTCCCATCAGGTCCGCAAACAGGCGAGAGATATGAAGCCCCAGCCCAGTTCCACCAAATTGACGGGAAATAGAACTATCTGCCTGTTCAAAAGGTTGAAATAGTCGATCAAGCACCTCTTGGCCGATCCCAATACCACTATCCTTTACTGAAAAGTGGTAGACAGAATGACCTCCTTCCTGCTCTTGAGAAAGTGTTATTGATATCTCTCCCTCCCGGGTGAACTTCACTGCATTCCCCAGTAGATTGAACAAAATCTGCGTCAACCGCAGTCGATCCCCTATTCTCTGATGCTTAAACTGAAAAGGTTGTTCAACCAGCAGACGCAAGCCTTCTGACTCTGCACGACGTTTAAACAGAGCCACCACCTCACGTATGGTCTCTCCCAAATCAAACGGAGAGGCCTCAATAGAAAATTTACCCTCCTCAATTTTAGAGAGATCCAGAATATCATTGACCAGCGCCAAGAGGGTTCGGCTTGCCACATCAATGGTTCCTAACAGGCTTTGTTGCTCATGATCCAGCGTACTCTGCTGTAGCAGCTCGCCATAACCAATAATACTGGTCAGCGGTGTACGCAACTCATGGCTCATCGATGCCAGAAAGTCCCCTTTTGCCTTGCTCGCCTGTTTTGCTTCCTCAACTGCACCACGCAACTGCTGCTCCATCTCCAGACGTTCACTGATCCCCTGAAATACTACAACAGATCCATTCACATCCCCTTCAATCAATAGAGGGGATGCATTCAATTCCACAGGAATCAGAAGACCATCTTTTCTGCGCATCCAATCCAGTTCAGCTTGATAACTCTTGCCCCGGGCCAGCGACTGGAAAATGGGACACTCGCCTTCGACAAGGACACCATCCTCCTGGTGCACATGAACTGCATCATGCATATTCACGCCACCCAGCTCCTGATTACTCCAGCCGAGCAGGGTTTCAGCAGCATGATTCATAAAAAGCAAACCACCCCGCTGATCTAATGCATAGACCCCGTTATCCATACTAGAGGTCAAGCTACTGGAGAAGAGGCGCTCACGCTGCAGTTGTGAATAGTGCTGCTTCAGCTGCTGCTGTGTTTCTGAGAGCGCCGCCATCAACAGACCAATTTCACCTCGATCCGAGGTTGATTCAATGGTCTGCTGGAACTGTCCCTGCCCCATCTCTTGCAACACCTGCACTCCCTGCCGTACCCCAAGAATCATCTGTCTTGTGTTTCGGTAAGCCAGCAGCAGTGCAATCAGAACCGTCACCGAGACCAGCAAAATCATCCAATTGCGTGCGGCCTCCAATTCATGCAATTTTTTCTGCATATCTAATAATGATTTTCTCTGTAAGTTGATTGCCAGGGTATGGAGAATATCAATTGGATCAGTGCCTTCTTCGAAAAACTCTATTGTTTCATAGCTGACGATAGAGGTGTCGATCAACTCCCACTCCACTAAATCTCTCAGCTCCTGAATTTCAACAACCAGTTCATAGAGGATGGAGAGCAGCTGCTCATCAATATTCTCGCCTTCATACTCCAGTGAGTTGCGCAGACGTACAAACTGATTTTCTACAT
Organism: Gammaproteobacteria bacterium; assembly: GCA_013349825.1. GTDB lineage: Bacteria > Pseudomonadota > Gammaproteobacteria > Thiopontia. Next base: position 10,474 of record DUYW01000029.1, read on the forward strand.
TCCACTGGTTACGCTGGATCCTCTCCATAAAAACTATAGTCAGATCGCTATCCTCTTGAACTCCGGCAGCCCGATTCGCTGACAGTTGGGAGAGATAAACACTACCGGCACCCCTAATTTGCGCCATACTCTCTCGAAGGTTAGGGATATCCTCCATCAAAACACTCAACAGCCCACTGTGTTGCGGCAATAGTCGCAACAGAATGTGGTTAATATTGAGCACCAGGCTACTCATTTCAGAAAACTTGAACCTCTCCCCCTGCTGTTCCAGCCAAACCAGCTCAATCCGTTCAATATCTTTCTGAAACTCTGCTTTAGGTGGATAAGAGTCAGGAAACTGCTGTGACACCTCTAACATCTCATCCATCTGCATGGCAATCTCTATTTCAAGTACCGCAAGATGTTCTTTTGCAAAGTCAAAATAACCTGGATTCAATTCAGAAATACCACGAAACCCACGATACTGGGTAATATTATCCAGAGCATCATAGAGGTCAGGAACCCAATTAATCGCCTGGATCTGCTGTTCCAAACGCTCAATTTCAGTGTCTTTCTCCCAGATTGACTGCGTAAACAGCATCATCATGGGCATCAATAGAATTCCACCAGAGAGCAACAGTGTCCACACCATTCCCCCTTTTGAAACCCACCCGTTTTTTCTTCTAGTCCCGTCCATTCAGCCGAGTTTACCGATACCCTACCCTTATAGAAAGGCTATTTTCATAAAGTAAGAGTGGTGTACACTTATTTCAAGTGTGCATACTTGGTAAGGAGGAGCCCATGCAGTCCAATATTAATACCACCTCTATCGCCTGCTGGGTGGTCATCAATATCCGCGACCCTGCTCAACGACGCAATAGTGATGGTACCCCAAACAAACTGCCGGATATGCCACTCTTAAGTAGAGACAACCGTCTCAAAATCAACATTGATATCCTCAAACGCAAACTCAACAAGCAGTACTATCAGGACAAACAGCTACTGATCTTTGATGCAACCGGTGAGCAAGTACGCTGGTTACAGTACACTCTGGAGCGGCAGGGGTACCGAAATTACTATTTTCTGAAAGGCGGGGTCTATTCGGTCTCTCACATCATCAACCAATAGTGAAGTGAGTCACTGTCTCATTCAGCCTTGTCTTTTGCGCAAGAATCACGCAAAATCCCTCATCTTCAACCGCTTTTAGCCCTTAAAACATGACTCTGGTCGCATTTGGAATCAACCACAAGACAGCCCCTGTCGATATCCGGGAGAAGGTCTCCTTCGCTCCGGAGAAGATTCCTCACGCATTAAAAGATCTTACTTCTCATATTGACTTTGAAGAGGCTGCGATTCTGTCAACCTGCAATCGCACCGAGGTCTACTGTGGAATGCGCGATTTCAATGAGCATGGCATTGTCGAATGGCTTAGTCAGTTCCATCGTCTGGAGAGCAGCCAGGTTAAGCCCTACACTTACATCCACCCGGACCAGGGTGCGGTCCGCCATATGCTTCGCGTTGCCAGCGGGCTTGACTCACTGGTATTGGGAGAACCCCAGATTCTGGGGCAGATGAAAACTGCATTCAGCGCAGCTAATGAAGCGGGAACTACCGGAAAAATTCTCAACCGCCTGTTCCAACACACCTTCAAGTCAGCCAAGCAGGTCCGTACCGATACAGCAATTGGTAGCAGCCCTGTCTCCGTTGCCTTTGCTGCCGTCTCCTTGGGCAAACAGATTTTTGGTGAGCTGAGCGGAAAAACAGTACTACTAATTGGCGCCGGTGAGACCATTGAACTGGCCGCACGCCACCTGCATGAGCAGGGTATCGGGCGGATGATTATTGCCAATCGTACGGTAGAGAAGGCACACCACCTTGCTGAAGAATTTGGTGGATACGCCATCTCCCTGACTGAAATCTCTGATCACCTCGCTGAGGCAGATATTGTGATCTCTTCAACGGCAAGCCCTCTGCCGATACTCGGAAAAGGGGCGGTAGAGAGTGCGCTGAAGAGCCGTCGTCACCAACCGATGTTTATGGTTGATATTGCGGTACCCCGTGACATTGAGGCAGAGGTGGATGATCTGGATGATGTCTATCTCTATACCGTGGATGACCTGCAAGAGGTGATCCAGGAAAACATGAAATCTAGACAGGATGCCGCCAAACAGGCTGAGGAGATCATCGACTCTCAGGTGGTTCACTTCATGGAGTGGATTGAATCACAAGACTCGGTCTCTACCATTCGTGCGTTTCGTGCTCAAGCAGATCGATTGAAAGCAGAGATGCTGGAAAAATCACAAAAAATGCTGGCCGCCGGAGAAGACCCTAAACATATTCTTGAAGTCATGGCTCATCAGCTGACCAACAAGCTGATCCACTCCCCCTGCAATCAGCTCCGCAACGCTACGAGTGAAGAGCGCCCCCCTCTACTGGAAGCGACCCGCACCCTGTTTAATCTCGACAACCATTAGCGTCGTCAACTTCTAAACTCTTTACCCTGATCAGTAGTGATCCACTGCTGTACTGAAACTATCTGAACCTCCATGAAAGAATCGATCCTGCAAAAACTGGAACATCTCTCCGCCCGCCTGGAAGAGCTTAATGCGCTACTCTCTGACCCGGAGACTATCAGCGACAACAACCGTTTCCGCACCCTCTCTCAGGAGCACGCCCAGATCACTCCCGTTGTCTCCAGCTACGAACAGTACCAACAGGTACAAGAGGATATGGAGACAGCCCGTGAAATGCAAAAGGAGAGTGATCCTGAAATGCGCGAAATGGCTGCTGAAGAGCTGAAAGAGGCGCAACAGCAGGAGGAAGAGATCTCTCTGGTGATACAGAAACTACTCCTTCCCAAAGACCCCAAAGATGAGAGCAACACATTTTTGGAGATCCGTGCCGGTACCGGTGGTGATGAGGCGGCTATTTTTGCTGGAGATCTGTTCCGCATGTATTCCCGCTACGCTGAGCAGCAACGCTGGCAGTTGGAGATCATAAACCAGAACGAGGGGGAGCATGGGGGCTATAAAGAGATCATCGCACGCATCGTCGGCAAAGGGGCCTTTGCCCGCCTCAAATTTGAGTCTGGAGCACATCGCGTACAGCGTGTACCTGAGACAGAATCACAGGGGCGTGTACACACCTCAGCGGCTACTGTTGCCATTCTTCCGGAGGCAGAAGAGATCGACCATATTGAGGTCAATCCCGCTGATCTCAAGGTAGACACCTTCCGCGCCTCTGGGGCCGGTGGGCAGCATGTCAATAAAACTGATTCTGCTATCCGTCTCACTCACCTTCCAACCGGAACTGTAGTGGAGTGTCAGGATGAACGCTCACAACATAAAAACCGTGCCCGTGCAATGACCCTGCTCTCTGCCCGTCTGCTCTCTGCAGAACGCGACAAGCAGAGTGCTGCCGAGGCAGAAAACCGACGCTCATTAGTGGGAAGCGGAGACCGCTCTGAACGTATCCGCACCTACAACTATCCACAAGGGCGTATCACCGATCACCGCATCAATCTCACCCTCTACAAGCTGGATGAGATCATGATGGGGGGCCTGGACCATGTGATTGAGCCATTGATTAATGAGCATCAGGCAGACCAGCTGGCTGCGCTGGCCAACGATGGCTGACCCCTTATCAATTGCTGAATTGTTAAAGCAGGCAAGATATCTGCTAACTGAAGCTGACACAGATACCTCACAACTTGATGCAGAGCTGCTGCTGGCTCACTTGCTACAGAAGAGCCGCACTTGGCTGCACACTTGGCCAGATAAGCTGGTCGAAGAAGAAATCATTGCAGATTTCAACCCGCTACTACAGCGCCGTCAACGGGGAGAACCAATCGCCTATCTCCTCGGCAAACAGTCCTTCTGGACGCTGGAACTCAAAGTCACCGCCGATACCCTGATTCCCCGTCCCGACACAGAGCTGCTGGTAGAGGAGGCGCTCTCCACCATCCCGACTGAGCAGACATGGGAAATTGCGGATCTCGGAACTGGCAGCGGTGCGATTGCGTTGGCGATTGCCAGTGAACGCCCTGCTGCACGGATTATCGCCACCGACCAATCCGCTGCGGCACTGGCCATTGCTGAAGAGAATGCCAGCCGCTATCCATTCGACAATATCACCTTCAAACAAGGCTCCTGGTTTGAGCCGATCCGGCAGCAGCTGTTTGATCTGATTCTCTCTAATCCACCCTATATTGCAGCAGGGGATGCACACCTGGGTCAGGGTGATATCCGTTTTGAGCCCGACAGTGCGCTCTCCTCCGGCAGCAGTGGCCTGGATGATCTGCAACAGATTATCCACAACGCCATACCTCAATTAAAATCGGGTGGACGACTGATCGTTGAGCATGGATATGATCAGGGAAACGCGGTACGCTCTCTGTTTGAACAGCACCACTATATTGAAATCAGCACCAAGCGTGACCTCTCTGGACAGGAACGGGTCAGCTATGGAGTTCAACCATAACACCTGAAATATGACTCTTGAAAGCGACGAAACACTACTGCGCTACAGCCGCCAGATCATGCTCCCACAAGTGGGAGTCGAAGGGCAGGAGAAGCTGCTCAACGCACACCTTCTAATCATCGGTATGGGAGGATTGGGGGCGCCTGCAGCGATCTATCTAGCTGCGGCCGGTGTCGGTCACATCACGCTGGTTGATTTCGATAAGGTCGATCTCTCCAACCTGCAGCGTCAGATTGTCCACACCACGGCTGATATTGGCCGCCCCAAGGTGGAGTCAGCACAAGATACACTCCACAACCTTAATCCAGAGATTGAGATCACCGCAATCAATAAACAGCTCTCGGAACAGGAGATGGGCACTGAAATCGCCAAAGTGGACCTGGTTCTTGACTGTAGCGATAACTTCACAACCCGTTTTTCCGTCAACCGTCTCTGTGTTACACACCAAAAACCACTCGTCTCTGGTGCTGCGATCCGCATGGAGGGACAAATTTCAGTATTCCGTCCTGACCTGGAAGATGAGCCCTGCTACCAGTGTCTCTATAAGGGGGGCGATGAGCTGGATGAGAGCTGTACCCAGAGTGGAGTTCTGGCACCGCTGGTTGGAATTATCGGCAGCATGCAGGCGCTGGAAGCGATGAAGATCATCATGGAAATTGGTCAAGGCCTCAATGGCAAACTCATGCTGCTGGATACGCTGACCATGGAGTGGCGCACCCTGAAATTGCGTAAAGATCCACAATGCCCGGTCTGTGCAACAAGCACAACCCGGATTTAAAAAGAGACAGGAAGTATGACGATTGAATATCTGCCCCGCACCCTTGTGGTTGAGTTGATGACCCTCGCCCAGCAGAGTCCACAACGGGAGATTTGTGGACTGATCAGTGAAAGTACCCAAGGGGTACACCGACTGTTTCCAATTGACAATATCTCAGCTACAGCGGAAACCCTGTTTGAGATGGAGCCGAAACAGCTGATCGATGCGATGCGTGAGATGCGCCAAACGGGAACCCCCCTTAAAGCAATCTACCACTCTCACCCCAGTAGTGAGGCCATCCCTTCGCAGCGAGACCTACTGGATGCCAACTACCCGGAGGCTCTCTATCTGATCCTCTCACTCAATACCGAGGGGGTGCTGGAGCTGAGAGGTTTCAGGCTCCAGGATGATCAGTTTAACGCTGTCACCCTGGAGACCACTGACTACGTGGATCAGCGATAGGCTGCTCTGGCTGCAGCAACCGCTTCGCCTTGATGGATCGGGGCACCCATGGATGAGAGCACCGCATCCAGTGCGGCCAGACAGTTGAGGATATTCTTCTCATTACTGGCATAGCCCATCTGACCAATACGCCACACCTTACCGGCAAGATCACCCAACCCGGCACCAATCTCCAGACTGTAGTGGTTGAGCAAGGTACTACGTACTGCGGCATCATCAACCCCTTCAGGAATAGTGACAGCATTGAGTTGAGGCAGACGCTCACTTTCAGGCACTACAAACTCCAGCCCCATCGCCTCGATACCGGCACGCAGTGCCAGGTGGTTATTTTGATGGCGCGTCCAACACGACTCAACTCCCTCCTCTTCCAACACCACCAGCGCTTCGTGCATACCATAGAGTGCATTGATGGGGGCCGTATGGTGATAAGCACGCTTGCCACCACCATCCCAGTATCCCATCACCAAGTTCAAGTCGAGAAACCAGCTCTGCACCGCTGTTGTACGGTCACGCACTTTCTTCAGTGCGGCATCATTAAAACTGACCGGAGACAGACCCGGAGTACATGAGAGACATTTCTGACTACCCGAGTAGATCGCATCAATCCCCCACTTGTCCACCTCCAAAGGCGACCCCCCCAATGAAGTGACTGCATCAACAATGGTGAGACAGCCGTGATCATGTGCAATCTTGCAGAGTGTTTCCGCATCCGACTGCGCCCCTGTTGAGGTCTCCGCATGGACAAAGGCGACAATCTTTGCATCAGGGTTGGTCTTGAGTGTCTCTTCAAGTTTCTGTGGGTCTACGGCGCGCCCCCAGGGGTCCTGCTGCATGATGGCAACACCACCAGCACGCTCCACATTCTCTTTCATGCGCCCGCCAAATACCCCGTTCTGACAAACTACCACCTTGTCTCCCGGCTCCACCAGATTGACAAAACAGGACTCCATCCCCGCTGAACCAGGGGCTGAAATTGGCATGGTCAACGCATTCTCGGTACGGAAGGCGTAACGCAACAGCGCCTTCATCTCATCCATCATGCCGACAAAGGCCGGGTCAAGATGACCGATGGTAGGACGCGACATCGCCTCCAGAATACGAGGATTAACATCAGAGGGGCCTGGCCCCATTAGAGTGCGTTGTGGTGGGTGGAATGGTTGTGTCATGGGTCTGCCCTAAAATAGTGAACCAAAAGGTCTTTAAAAAGTGTCTCAAAGGATACCGAAGCCTTAAATAAAAACCAACTGTTTTGTTTGGTTATTAACTCCGGTATGATTCACACCCAATGAATTCCGAACCCCGCACCGCTCTCTGCAATGCCCTGAGTAAAATTGTGGCCTCTGAGTCACTCCTCACAGAGCCAGAGGAGCTGACCCCCTATGAGTGTGATGGTCTCACTGCACTGCGCGAAGTCCCGCTGGCTGTAGTGCTACCGGAAAACCTCGATCAACTGCGAGCCATTGTTGCCCTCTGTAACCAAATGCAGGTTGCTGTGGTGACGCGTGGAGCCGGCACCGGGCTCTCGGGTGGCGCACGCCCCTCTAAAGATGCTCTCTTGATTGGATTAGCAAAGCTTAACCGCATCCTCAAAATTAATTCTGACCGGAAAAGCATCACCGTAGAACCCGGGGTCACCAATCTGGCAATCTCTCAGGCAGTCAGCCATCTCAATCTCTACTATGCCCCTGACCCCTCCTCTCAGATCGCCTGTACCATCGGTGGTAATGTGGCAGAGAACGCAGGTGGCGTACACTGTATCAAGTACGGGTTGACCGTGAATAATGTACTGCAGGTGCGTATGTTGACCATTGACGGAGAGCTACTGACCTTTGGCAGTGAGTCTCTGGATACCACCGGCTATGATCTGCTCTCGCTGGTGGTCGGTTCAGAAGGGTTGTTGGGTATTGTCACGGAGGTGACGGTTCGACTACTGGACAGACCTCCTGAGGTTCGGTTGCTGCTTGCCGCATTTGATCAGATTGAGGTGGCCGGTGATGCCGTAGGTGCCATCCTCACTGCCGGAATCACCCCGGCAGGGCTGGAGATGATGGATCACCGCTCTATTCAGGCAGCAGAAGATTTCACCCATGCCGGTTATCCGCGAGAGGCCGCCGCAATTCTACTTTGTGAGCTGGATGGCCGTAGCCCAGAAAGTGTTGCTGAACAGGCAATAAAGAGTATTGAGATACTCAAACAGTGTGGTGCAACCCAGGTAATCGAGGCGAAGAGCGAGGCCCACCGCAACCAGCTCTGGGCAGGGCGTAAAGGGGCCTTCCCCGCAATTGGTCGTATTTCACCTGACTATTACGTGATGGATGGCACTATTCCTCGACGCCATCTAGGTACTGTTTTGCAGCAGATTGATCAGCTCTCCAATGAATTTGGTCTGGAAGTTGCCAATGTCTTCCATGCCGGTGATGGCAACCTGCACCCCTTGATCCTCTATGATGCCAACCAACCCGGAGAACTACAGAAAGCAGAACAGATGGGCACAGAGATACTGAAGCACTGTATCGAAGCAGGCGGTTCAATAACCGGAGAACACGGTGTCGGTCTGGAGAAACTCGATGCGATGTGCAGTCAATTCAATGAGAGTGAGCTCTCTCTATTCCACCAACTGAAGCAGGTTTTTGATCCACATAACCTGCTCAATCCGGGTAAAGCGATTCCAACCCTGCACCGCTGTGCTGAACTGGGAGCCATGCACGTCCACCACGGACAACTGCCCCACCCGGAGCTGGAGCGTTTCTGATGGCTGATCAACAAGTACACCTCCAAAAGCAGCTGCTCGACGCCTGTGCTGAAGGTAGCCCACTGCGTATCATTGGTGGGAATAGCCGCCCATTCCTCCCCACATGCAGTGCACTCGCCACTCTCAAGCTCGATCAACACAGCGGCATCCTGGAGTACCAACCTGAAGAGCGGGTCATCACTCTGCGCAGTGGGACCACGCTACAAGAGCTCAACCAACATCTACAACAACACCGCCAACAGCTCCCCTTTGAGCCACCACAATTCTCTCCACACTCCACCATTGGTGGCGCCATTGCCACTGCACTCACTGGCCCCGGCCGCCCCTGGCGGGGAGGTGTTCGGGATGCACTGCTTGGCGTAAAAGTGTTGACCGGAAACGGCTCCATCCTCCAGCTTGGCGGTTCAGTGGTAAAAAATGTGGCTGGTTATGATCTGTTCCGTCCGATGGCGGGTGCCTATGGCTCTCTCGGGGTGTTGCTGGAGCTATCCATCAAAACGGTTCCAATGGATGAACTGCAAAGCTATTGGTCAACCACTCTAGAGATTGAAGAGTCACTGCAGCGGATGCAACAGATCAACCTGAACAACCTACCACTCACAGGTATGAGCTGGGCAGATGGCGCACTTCATGTACGCCTCTCAGCCAGCCGTGAAGAGTTGATGGCGTGCCATCAAAAAATGGAATCCCTGAACCTCTCCGATCAGACCTCATCCTCTACAGAACACACCTTTTGGGCGCAGCTCCACCACCAGCAACACCCTCTGTTTAAGCGGACAGACCCACTCTGGAGAGTCTCATTACCACCCGCATCACCTCTGCTTGATGATCTGGAACATAGCAAGGGGACAGCAACGATTCTCGACTGGGGTGGCGCACAACGCTGGCTCTCTACAACTGCTCGTGCGGAGCAACTTCGTAGCCAAGCAGAGTCTGCTGGCGGTCACGCAATGCTCTATCGTAACCCTCTAGCCGGTGTTGAGCGTTTTCATCCACTGTCAACACCACTCCAGCTTATCCACCAGCAACTTCGGCGGTTGATGGACCCCTGCTCTATCCTTAATCCAGGACTCTTCTCTGAGCCGCTATACCAAGATGAAGCGTAAACCTCTTCCCCCTTAACCATGCAACTCAATCTACAGAAAAGCCAACTACTACCGATTCTCGCACCTCATGAGATCAATCGTGCCGAGGAGATTTTACGTAACTGTGTACACTGCGGCTTCTGTCTCGCCACCTGCCCCACCTACCAACTATTGGGCAGCGAGCTGGATTCACCTCGGGGGCGAATCTATCAGATCAAACAGCTGATGGAGGGAAAGTCTCCGACACGAATTACTCAACAACATCTTGACCGCTGTCTCACTTGTAGAAACTGTGAAACGACTTGTCCATCCGGGATCCGCTTTAGTGAACTCCTCGATATTGGACGCCGTCTTACTGAACACCATGTAAAACGTCCCTGGCTACAGCGAATGACCATCCAGGTGATGCGGAGTATTCTCCCCTATCGTAAACGGATCACGCCGCTGATCCGTCTCGGCCACCATTTAAGAATTCCGCTTGCCCGCTATCAACCGGCTAAAGAGAACTTTCCGGCACCAGAAGCTGTAGCGATAACACCCACGGAGACAATCATTCTCTTCAGAGGCTGCGTCCAGGAGGGGTTGGCACCTGCAACCAACCAGTCTCTGATGGCACTCCTGCACCAGCTCGGCATGCAGGTTCTTCAACCTGCTGAGGAGGGGTGCTGTGGTGCGCTCTCTCACCATCTTTCTGCCCCGCAGGAGGCTGAGCAGTTTATGCACAACAATATTGAACAGTGGTTACCGCTGGTTCAAGAGCGCGCTGCAAAGGTCGTGATCTCTGCCAGTGGTTGCGGGGTGATGATCAAAGAGTACGGCAAACTGCTGTCCAGCGATGCTGCGATAAAAGTGAGTGAAGCAGCCGTTGACCCTGCAGAGCTGTTACTCCCCTACCTCAACCGACTTCAGGCTAAACCGGGCATTGAAAAAAGAGTTGTCTTCCACCCTCCCTGCACCCAACAACATGGATTGAAAACAGACTTGATTGTTGAGCAAATTCTCAAAAGTATCGGTTTCGAACTACTGCCCATTAAGGATAGGCATCTCTGCTGTGGTGCTGCCGGGAGTTACGCGATTCTGCAAAAAGAGATCTCTTACCAACTGCGTGACAAAAAGATTCACTCACTGAAACAGCATCAGCCAGCACTCATTGCAACCTCCAATATCGGTTGTCAGCACCACCTGCAACAGCAGTCAAAAACCCCTGTGGTCCACTGGATTGAATTGTTGTCGATTAAAGAAGGCATCGACCCACCAACAGAGACCCAAGCTTGTTCAGAGGTTCCTTAAACAGCCGCATACAAATCTATCGCTATATGTTGGGTTTGAAACCCCAAAAACGACAGTATCCCCAAACAATCGCCAAAAACAACAGGGGTTGGGCCAACAGTACAATTTGAATATCCATGATCAAACCTTGCTAAGAAGAAAGATCTATATTATAACTATCTAATATTAGAAAAACAATATATAAAACCTTATAAACACTTTATTAATAATGACTTACAAAATATAAGGTACTCTTTCTGCTTATCCAAGACCCGCCATTAACTGATCGACACGCTGGAAACCCCGAGGCAACTTCTGACCTCTACGCCCCCGTTCTCCCTGATAATGCTCTAAATCTGCCGGTTTAATCTTCAACAGACGCTTGCCAGAGATGACCGTCAACCCTTGATCAGCCCGCAAAATTGTAGCTCCAGCCATAAACTCTTCACGACTCTCAACCCGTTTGCTCGGCACACTGATCATCTTGTTACCTTTGCCCTTTACCAACTCTGGCAGATCTGCCATCGGGAAGAGCAGCAATCGCCCCTCATTGCTGGCTGCTGCAACCCAGACCCCCTCATCCACAATCGGCAACAGAGGTTTCACCGCCGCCCCTTTGGGAACACTGAGAAAGGCCTTGCCCGCTTTCTTGTTCGAGGCGAGATCAGCCACCGTGGCAATAAAGCCGTAGCCTGCATCCGAGGCTACCAAAATCTTTTGAGTCACCTCCCCGCCCATCACGTCGACAAAACGGGCACCTACGGGTAGAGAGAGACGTCCGGTCAAAGGCTCTCCTTGTCCTCGTGCAGAGGGGAGCGTACTTGCCTGCACGGTATAACTACGCCCTGTAGAGTCGAGAAAATAGATTGGCTGGTTGCTGCGACCATGTGCCGAGGCAAGATACCCATCCCCACTCTTGTAGCTCAGCCCTGTCACATCAATCTCATGCCCCTTGGCTGCACGTACCCAGCCTTTTTCCGAAAGGATCACTGTGATTAATTCAGAAGGGATCAGAGAGGCAGGATCAATCGCCTGAGCCGCTTCACGTGACACTATCGGAGAGCGGCGATCATCTCCATATTTTTCTGCATCTGCCATAATCTCTTTACGGATCAGGGTACGCAGACGTCGCGTGGAACCCAATAATGCTTCCAGCTTGTTACGCTCCGCCTCCAGCTCCTCTTGCTCTCCCCGAATCTTCATCTCTTCCAGCTTGGCCAGATGACGCAATTTGAGGTCAAGTATCGCTTCTGCCTGAGTATCCGATAGATTGAAGCGCCTCATCAACTCCTGTTTGGGCTTATCCTCATAGCGGATAATGGCAATCACCTCATCGATATTGAGGTAGGCAACCAGCAACCCTTCAAGAATATGGAGTCGTTGCAGTACCTTCTCAAGGCGGGTCTCCAGCCTTCTGCGCACCGTCCCCTCACGGAAGGTGAGCCATTCAGTTAACAGTTGACGAACCCCTTTCACACCGGGACGACCATCGATCCCGATCATATTGAGGTTAACCCGATAGGTACGCTCCAGATCGGTTGTTGCAAACAGGTGTAACATCAACTGTTCCAGATCCACTCGATTAGAACGGGGCACCACCACCAGACGGGTTGGATTCTCATGATCCGACTCATCTCGCAAATCATCCACCATCGGCAGCTTCTTGGCACGCATCTGAGTTGCAACCTGCTCCAGAATCTTATTACCAGAGACCTGATGCGGCAGTGCGGTAATCACCACATCTCCCCCCTCTTTCTCCCACAGTGCACGCATTCGGATAGACCCATGACCGCTACGGTAGATCTCCTGAATCTCTTCACGCGGGGTAATAATCTCCGCATCCGTTGGATAGTCCGGACCCTGCACATGCTCCAGCAGCTCTTCTGTTGTTGCCTTGCGATCCTCCAACAGACGAATGGCCGCAGCAGCAACCTCTCGCAGATTATGTGGTGGAATATCGGTTGCCATACCGACAGCAATACCAGATCCTCCATTCAACAGAATATTGGGGAGTCGTGCAGGCAGTAGTTGCGGCTCTTTCAGGGTACCATCGAAGTTGGGCTGCCACTCTACTGTGCCCATTCCCAGTTCGCTCAGCAGCAGCTCGGAATAACGTGTAAGGCGCGACTCGGTATAACGCATCGCAGCAAAGGATTTGGGATCATCCGGCGACCCCCAGTTGCCCTGCCCATCAATCAACGGATAGCGATAGGAGAAGTTCTGAGCCATCAGCACCATCGCCTCATAGGCCGCTGAGTCTCCGTGAGGATGGAATTTCCCCAGCACATCACCTACGGTACGGGCTGATTTCTTATATTTTGCTGTCGCGGAAAGACCCAACTCGGACATCGCATAGACAATACGGCGCTGCACCGGTTTCAGCCCATCACCGACATGGGGCAACGCACGATCGAGAATGACATACATCGAGTAGTCCAGGTAGGCCTTCTCGGTAAATACACTCAGAGGAAGTTGCTCGACCCCTTCGACATTGATTTCAGTTGATTCACTCATCTTTTCTATTTCATCATCACCAGGAAGCGGTGAATGGTAATGATTTTATTCACACAAGTCAGATAAATCTGCATAGAAAAATCATCTGGCGTACTGCAGCGAATGGATGAACAAGGTAATCATCGATTACCTTCCAGTCATCATGTTAAGTTACAGATTTTCTAAACGATACCATCCGCTGGTTCCAAACCCGACCCTTATTATTCCGCTTTAACTCACGCTGCTGAACGGTATGAAAGGTTGATACATCAATCATCTACTGATCTGAAACCAGTGGATTGGTGTGCCTAAAAAAGGTGAAAACAGCAGAAACTGGAGAGAACTGGAGCAAAACCTGATAGAAACAGGGGGGTTTTCAGAAACTACGAAAAAATGGCTGGGATGGGTAACTGTATCAGAGGTTACTTAGTGACTTTCCGAGAAAGCCGCTCGTCCACCTCTTTAAAAATGAGCACTCTCCAACTCATCAATGAGTGCCTGAGAAAATGCCGGTATCTCTGCTGTCTGCTCAGTTTCGAATGCCTCACAGAGTTCTTTGGCTCGCTGTGTTAGCTTAGGGAAACCAAACGATGCAGCAGCTCCCTTGAGGGTGTGAGACACCTTCTTTACTCCATCCCAATTCTCTTCATCGAAACTCTGCCTCAACTCATTAAGGTATTTTGAGGCACTCTCTTTGAAGATGGCCATCAACTCATCATCGACCTCTTCATCTAAACCAGTCCTCTTCCGCTTATACCCATATCGTTACCCAATTCTCCCGCCCAGCATAAAGTACTGGACACAAGCAGCCTGATCTGATTCAATGCTCTCCAAATTTCACTGGAGAGCGAC
>DUYW01000030.1 GCA_013349825.1 Gammaproteobacteria bacterium
TGATGCCTATCTGCTTGAATTAACCCGTTACGTAGTGCTGAACCCAGTACGTGCAGGAATGGTGAGTGCACCAGGTCTTTGGTCATGGAGTAGCTATCAAGGAATTACGGTGACAGTTGACTAAATAGACTTAACTTTCCATCTAAGGACCACGTTTCTGGGGCCTCAAGGCTCGGCCCGTCAGTACTTCATGATTACCCTGACTGGTTCAGAGGCTCCTTAGCCATAATCCGTCTCTACAGCCTCATCCCCCAACTGCTCTCGTAGACGCTGGAATAGTGCGCTACTGGGCTGTACATTCCACTCTGACCCCATATCGAGTTGAGCAATCGCTTGTGGCTGACGATAGTGGATACGCACCGGAATATGCCCCTCGCAGAAGGGTTTGATCACAGTCTGTAGCGCCTCCACCCCACTGCCCTGCAATTGTGACTGTTCTAGTTTCAGGGTCAAGCGCTTCATATAGGCTGCGCGTGCCCCATCCAGATTCCACAGCTCTTCGGTGTTCATCCGTAATCCACCGGTGTAGTCATCGTCGGTTACTGTACCCTGCACCACCAGAATGGCATCTTTCTCTAATAGATGACGGTACTTTTCATAGGTCTCAGCAAACAGCGTCATCTCTAGTCTCCCGGTACGATCATCCAGCACCAGAATGGCGAGCGGTTTTCCGGTACGGGTCTTCACCACCCGCATTGAGACCAGCAACCCCGAGAGTGTCACCATCTTGTCTTTATCTGAGGAGAGGCGGTTCATGCGCTGGGTGATGATATGACTCAACTCCTCTTCATGCTGGTCAATCGGATGTCCGGTTAAGTAGAGTCCCAGCGTATTACGTTCACCAATCAGTCGTTCATCCTCACTCCACGGTTTGGCCTGTTGGTAGCTGACCACCACAGCAGGTTCACTCTCATCACAGCCACCGAACAGATCTGCCTGCCCCCGCTCCTGGTCACGCACATGTTGCTCTGCGGCCTGCATCGCATCCGGCAGACTGACCATCAGCGTTGCACGGGATTCCCATGCAGGTTGCCCTTCAAGTGGGGGGGCTATCTCATCCAGTGCCCCAGCACGGATCAGTGACTCCATCACCCGCTTGTTGGCCTTGCGTAGATCAATTCGACGGCAGAAGTCAAAGAGATCTTTATAGTTACCACTCTCTTCGCGTTCGGCAATGATCCCTTCTATCGCGGCCTCACCAACCCCCTTGATCGCACCAATGCCGTAGACCACATCATACTTCTCGGAGTCGTTCTGCTTGAGGACCGTGAACTTGTAGCGACTACGATTGATCCCCGGTGGGTGGACCACCAGCCCCATGGAGCGGCACTCTTCAATCAGTGTCACCACCTTGTCGGTGTTGTCCATATCGGCCGAAAGTACCGCTGCCATAAAAGGGGCAGGATAGTGTGACTTGAGCCAGGCGGTCTGGTAGGAGACCAGTGCATAGGCCGCCGAGTGTGATTTATTAAAACCATATCCGGCAAATTTCTCCACCAGATCAAAAATCTTCATCGCCAGGACAGGATCAATCTGGTTGTTTTTGGCCCCCTCTGCAAAGATGGAGCGCTGTTTCTCCATCTCCTCCGGCTTCTTTTTACCCATCGCTCGGCGCAACATATCTGCACCACCGAGCGAGTAGCCCGATAGTACCTGTGCAATCTGCATCACCTGCTCTTGATAGAGGATGACGCCGTAGGTAGGCTGCAGAATGGGGATCAGCGACTCATGCTGGTACTTGGCATCGGGGTAGGATAGCTCTTCCCGACCATGTTTACGGTCGATAAAATTATCCACCATCCCCGACTCCAGCGGGCCGGGGCGGTAGAGCGCAACCAGTGCAATAATATCCTCAAAACAGTCCGGCTTGAGTTTGACGATCAACTCCTTCATCCCGGAGGACTCGAGCTGAAATACCGCTGTAGTCTGAGCCGCCTGCAACAGCTCAAACGCACTCTTGTCTTGTAGGGAGATCTTGGTAATATCAAGCGGCTGCTCACCCTGCAGTTTGCGCTGCACGTCGATCATCTCAATCGCCCAGTCAATGATGGTGAGAGTGCGCAGCCCAAGGAAGTCAAATTTGACCAGCCCAACGGCCTCGACATCATCCTTATCAAATTGTGTAACCAGGCCGGAACCGTTCTCTTCACAGTAGATCGGACTGAAATCATTAATATCGGAGGGAGAGATCACCACCCCTCCTGCATGTTTACCGGCGTTACGCGCAACACCCTCCAGTGAACGCGCCAGGTCGACCAACTCACGAACGTCATCCTCCTCATCGTAACGCTCTTTCAGCTCATCCGTCTCTGCCAGTGCCTTATCCAGTGTCATACCAAGATCAAACGGGATCAGCTTGGCGATACGGTCCACCATTCCGTAAGGGTGCCCCTGCACACGCCCCACATCACGTATCACCGCCTTGGCATTCATTCGCCCATAAGTGATGATCTGTGAGACACGATCAATACCGTAGGTCTCTGCCACATAACGAATCACCTCATCACGCCGATCCATACAGAAATCGACATCGAAGTCAGGCATGGAGACACGTTCAGGGTTGAGAAAGCGCTCAAATAGCAGTTCATACTCCAGAGGATCAAGGTCGGTAATCAATAGTGCATAGGCAACCAGTGAGCCTGCACCTGAACCACGCCCCGGCCCTACCGGAATACCTTTCTCTTTTGACCAACGAATGAAGTCGGCAACAATCAGGAAGTAGCCTGGGAACCCCATACCGTTAATCACTTCCAGTTCGATCTTGAGACGCTCATCATAGGGGGCACGCTTCCCGGCAATCAACTCAGGGGTTTCGAACAGCTGAATCAGCCGCTGTTCGAGGCCTTCTTCAGACTCCTTCTGGAAAAACTGCTCAATTGTCAGCCCTTCTGGAATGGGAAATTCGGGCAGATAGTTCTTACCCAATGATAGCTCTACGTTACAACGTCTGGCGATTTGAACACTGTTCTCAATCGCCTCTGGCAAATCTTCAAACAACGCCGCCATCTCTGCTGCAGATTTCAGATACTGGTCGGCCGTGAAGTGTTTGGGACGACGTGGATCGTCCAGCACCCGACCATCATGAATACAGACCCGTGCCTCATGCGCGTCAAACTCATCGGCTTTGAGGAAATGGACATCATTGGTAGCCACTACGGGAAGCTGGTACTGTTCTGCCAAAGCGACTGCTCCGTGATTCCAATTCTCGTCTCCACTACGCTCGGTACGCTGTAACTCCAGGTAGAAACGACCGGGGAAGAGCGCCACCCACGCCTGTAGATGCTGCTCAGCCTCCTCTTGCTCTCCATCCAACAGGGCCTGCCCAATATCACCACTACGCCCGCCAGAGAGTGCAATCACTCCAGCGGTTAACCCTTTAAACCAGTCCCGATCTATCTGTGGTACGCCGCGCCGTTGTCCCTCAATAAAAGAGCGGGAGAGTAGTGTCTTGATGTTTTTAAACCCATCACTGTTCTGTGCCAACAAGACCAAACGGGACTCCAGTCCACTCTCCTCTTCTGGGTGGATGCGCACCTCACTCCCAAAGATCGGTTTAATCCCGGACCCGGTTGCTGCACGATAAAATTTGACCGCAGAGAACAGGTTACCCAGATCAGTCACTGCAACCGCTGACATCTCCCCCTCCTGCACTGCAGTCATCAGCGGGCTGGGCTGTTTCTTCTTCTCAATCCGAATCAACCCATTTTCAAGAGAGTACTCGGTATGGGTACGGAGATGAACAAACGACATTTTAAATTTGTGCCTCAATCAAACGAACCAGGGTACTGGCTCCATCAATATAGATCTTGTAATAGATCCAATAGAGTCCACCACAAAGCCCTGCCAAAATAATCCAGCCGCCCAAATGACCGCTCCATACCTTACCCTGAGCATAGCTCTTCTCAATCACCACCTCTAGCACAGGGGCGATCAGAAACCCTACAATGGAGAAGCCTATCAGGAATAGCATCATAATGGCTGCCGTCAGTAGAAAAGGGTCTAAAACCCATTGCTGCAGCTTAACGATCAATAAATCCTCCACCGCATTGAGAATCAACAGTGATCCCGGCAACACAAAGTAACGACGCAATTGATGTCTCTTCAGTTTCACCGGCATCGTGAATTATCTCTCTCTCGCCAAAATTTTCCGTACCGGCGCAAAACTGCGACGGTGCTGTTCTAGCACACCATATTGCTCCAGCATCTCAAAATGGAGTTTGGTTGGATACCCCTTATGACGATCAAAGCCATATTCAGGATGCTGTTGATGCAACTCAACCATCATCTGGTCACGTGCTACCTTGGCCAGTATCGAAGCGGCACTGATCGCCTCTATTTTACTGTCACCCTTGATAATAGCCTCCGCTGGAATCGACAGATCCGGTAGTCGGTTGCCATCCACCAGTACTTTATCGATTGGGCCACTCAACTGCTCCACCGCCCGCTTCATTGCTAACATCGAGGCATGGAGGATGTTGATCTCATCAATTTCCAGATGGCTTGCCTCAGAGATAGCCCACTCCACAGCAACTGCACGAATCTCCACAGCCAAAGTCTCTCTTCGCTTGGCAGAGAGCTTTTTGGAGTCTGCCAGCCCGATAATGTCATGGTTTTCAGGTAACACCACCGCAGCAGCAACTACCGATCCAATCAAGGGTCCGCGCCCCACCTCATCTACACCAGCGATCATCATACGATCATCTCCTCAACCAGACTGGCCAATCGTGCTGAAGAATCACCTTCCCCCAAAGCTGTCCGTACCTGCTCCAATCCTTGCAGCATCTCTGTCTGCTGTGAACTCTGCTCCAGTAATGGCTGCAGTTGTTGGAGTATTGCTGTTGCAGAGGCCTGCTCCTGCAGCAATTCAGGTACCACCTCCCTTTGTGCCACAATATTAACCAGTGACACCCAGCGTGTTTTGATCAGCCGACTGAGGATGGCATAACTGAGTGGAGCCATACGATAGACCACCACCATCGGTCTGTTGAGCAGTGCTATCTCCAGTGTCACCGTACCTGATGCGGTAACAATCGCATCACAAGCATGGATAGCCCGGTGTGCATCGCCTTTTATCCGATACAGTTGCCCATTGAATGTTTCAGCGGATTCGAACAGGCTATTTGGCAGCTCCGGTGCTTGTGAGAGGAGAAACTGGACCTCTGGATCTTGTTGTGTCAGCTGTCTGGCACTCTCCAAAAGTTCAGGTAAAAGAGTGGTTACCTCGCCTCTGCGACTCCCTGGAAACAGCCCTACCGTTCTGCGATTTGGATCTAACCCCAACTGTTTTCTAGCTGTCTCAACCGACTCTTCACAAGAAACTTCACCCACCAACGGGTGCCCCACATAGGTGGCAGGCACTCCAACACGATCATAATAGGGCTGCTCAAACGGGAAGATCAACGCCATATGGTCAACCCGTTTGGCAATTTTATGGATACGGCTTTCACGCCAGACCCAGATCTTGGGGCTGATATAGTAGAGCACCGGTATACCGAGTTGTTTGGCCGTTTTCGCCAGCAGCAGATTGAAACCAGGATAGTCCACAAGAATCAGCAGATCTGGTTTGCGTACTTTCAACAATGTCCGCATCTGTTGCAACACACCATAAAGCATGGGGAAATGTCGGATAATCTCCACCAGCCCCATGACCGCCATCTGCTCAATACCAACAATGGCGTTAAAGCCCTGCTGACGCATACGTGCCCCTCCCATACCAAAACAGTCAGGAGCGTTGTTACGTTGATTGAGTACTGCTAACAGGCGAGCGGCGTGCAGATCCCCCGAAGGCTCTCCTACACTGATCATCACTTGCTTTGGGGGCATCTCAGTTTATCGAAGTACGCCGATCTTGCTCTTCTCTTGATCGACAATGAAGTCCCTAAACAGAGCCAGTTCAGGGTGCTGCTCAGTCAACTCACTAAGCTTACCCACCACACCAGATAGCGGCTCTTTGCTATGGAACATCCACTTAAAGGCCTGTTTCATCGCGCTACGTGCCTCCTGACCAAACCCTTTTCGCTTCAACCCCACCAGGTTAAGACTAACGGGCCGTGCCAGGTTGCCTGAAACCTGTATATAGGGCGGGATATTCTTATTGATCGCACTTCCCATTGTAGAGAATGCGTAGGAACCGATGGTGATAAATTGACTGACCAGCGTAAAGCCACCTAGCGTCACATGGTCATGAATAATCACATGCCCCGCCAGCGAGGTATTATTCACCAGAATGACATGGTTATGGATTATGCAATCGTGGGCAATATGAACATAGGCCATAATCAGATTATGGTCACCGATTTTAGTGACACCCCCTCCACCCACCGTGCCACGATTGACGGTACAGCACTCTCGAAAGGTGTTGTTGTCACCAATTTCCAATGTGGTCGGCTCACCATGGTATTTGAGGTCCTGCGGATCTTCACCAATGGAGGAGAATTGAAAGAAGTGGTTGTTCTCTCCAATGGTACTCGGCCCCTTGATCACCACATGAGACTCCACCTTACAACCTGCACCCATGGTGACATCAGCACCAATGACCGAGTAGGGTCCGATCTCTACCCCATTAGCGATAATTGCCGAGGGGTCAATAATGGCAGTGTCATGGATCATTGAGCTGGATTAATCGAGTTCTTTTTCAGCACACATCAGGTTGGCACTGGCGACCACTTTGCCGTCGACCAACGCCTTGCCGGTAAATTTCCATACATCACGAATACGACGTTCCAGCTCCACCTCAAGAATCAGTTGATCACCAGGCTCTACTGGCTTGCGGAAGCGTGCCTTGTCGATACCAACAAAATAGTAGAGGGAGTTATCACAAGGCAATTTACCGGTTGTTTTGAAGGAGAGGATACCTGTTGCTTGCGCCAGTGCCTCCATAATCAGCACACCCGGCATGACTGGGATATGGGGAAAATGCCCCTGAAAAAACGGTTCATTGATGGTGACATTTTTAACCGCAGTCAGGCTTTTTCCGGGTTCAAAGTCCAGCACTTTATCAACTAGTAAAAAAGGGTAACGGTGTGGCAAATGCTTCATCACCTCATGAATATCCATCTGGTTCATTCTTGTGGTTCCTGTTTTTCAGACATCTCTATTTTTCCCAATTTTTTCTCAACAGCACGCAGACGCTGAATTGACTCATTCAATTTCTTAAATTGTACTGTATTTCTTCTCCACCGACGGTTGGTATCTGCCGGGGTACCTGAAGAGTAGACACCCGGCTCCTCGATTGACTGTGCAACAAAGGTCCTTGCTGTACAGTGTGTTCCTGGGGCAATATGGATATGACCAACCACCCCAGCTTGCCCTCCAAAGGTTGAACCTGCTCCAATCGTAGAACTTCCAGCCACCCCCACCATTGCAGCCATTGCACAGTTCTCACCAATATGGACATTATGGGCAATATGGACCAAATTATCGATTTTGACCCCATCCTCAATCACTGTATCTTCGAGTGCGCCACGATCAATAGTAGTGTTTGCACCAATTTCCACACGATCTCCTATTACAACTCGGCCTAACTGTGGAATCTTGATCCAGCGCTCACCCTCTTGCGCAAAACCAAAGCCATCACTTCCAATCACGGCTCCCGGATGGACAATACACCCCTCCCCCAACACGGTATCTTCCATCAATGAAATGTTTGCCATCAATCGGCTACCTTTACCGATTTTGCAACCTGAAGAGATTACACAACCCGGACCAATATAGACACCTTCACTAATCCTGGCCCCTGCCATCACCATACTCTTTGCACCCACCCAGCCACCTGCGGCCAGTGTTGCAGAGAGGCTTACGGTTGCTGTAGGGTGAACTCCAAAATCAACCTGTCGAAACGGGTGAAATAGAGATGCCGCCTTGGCATACCCTAAATACGGGTCATCCATTAACAAGCGGTTACCATTAAACAGCTCTTGTTGTTCCGGGCGCAAGATAACCGCCGCAGCCTCTGTTGTTGAGAGGTGAGAAGCATATTCTGCAGAAGAGAGGAAAGAGAGTTGATTTGCCGTTGCACGATCTAGCGGGGCAATATCCTCAATCTCCTGTTTAGAGTCCCCCAGCAGGGTTGCACCAATCTCATGGGCTACGTCTTGCAGAAAGATACTCTCAAGCCGCTCATTGATCATCGATAAGTGCCCGAACCATTTTTAATAAAAATCAAGTCTGTAATGATGATCAGAAAATTGACTCTATTTAGAGACTGCTTTTCCAGAAGTGGCCTGCTCTGAAACCCGTTGTAGAGCATTCAATACTTTGAGAGAGATATCTGCACGCGGAGAGGCAAAGATAACCGACTCATTGACAATCAGATCAAACTTCTCTGAATTTGCGATCTGATCAACGGTTTTATAAACCAGTTTCTGCAGCTTCTGCAGCTCCTCAGCCTGTGCAATCCTAAGATCCGCACCATACTCCTCATCCATCAATTTCAACTCACTACTACAGGAACGAATCTTCCTCAACTGTTTCTGTTTTTGCTGTTGGCTCAATGCCACACTCTCTCGTTCCAGCATCTCTTCCATCTTCTTGCAACTCTTCTGAAACTCCAGAATTTCCGTTTTCCGTCCGCCAAAAGAGGCCTCCAGACGTTGCGTGGCCTCTGTTGCCTGAGGAATTTTCTGCAACAAGAGGTTAATATTTACAAAACCAATCTTGCTACCCAAACCGTTCTCTACTGCCTGAGCAGCAGAAGCTGTGATCATACACAGCAAAAAAACAGCACTAATCTCTCTCATTCGCATTATTTTTATTCTCTTAAGTTTGAACCTCTAGAACATCTGCCCTAGACGAAACTGAAAGGCCTCCAAATCATCGCCATCCTCTTCAATCAAAGGCCACCCCCAACTAAAGCTCATTGGGCCGACAGGAGAGACCCATTTTGCACTAACACCAACTGATGCCCGTGCATAATCGACTGCATCACTCAACTCTTCCGAGTTAGAAACGGTTCCCAAATCTACAAACCCGCTCACTCTTGTGGATTTTAAATCTTCTAAAAAGGGTACCGGAAGAATCACTTCGGCATTGAACACGGCTTTCAGCCCGCCACCCAGTGCATTTTTAGCTTTATCTTGAGGCCCAATAGAGTTCCCTGCAAAACCTCGAACAGACCCCTCTCCCCCCGTATAGTATCGAGTAAAGAATGGCAGATTATCTTGATCTCCATATCCATCACCGAGACCAACATCTCCTTTCAGAAGTACGGTTAAGTCTTCCGTTAATGGATAGAAGAAGTCATGTCTATACCCCACCTTAAAGTACTCAATGCCACCTGGAGCACCCATTTCAGCTCTGAAATGTTGAAAACTTCCCTCATCAGGAAAAACTGCTCTATTTCTACTGTCTCTACTCCAGCTTGCTGTCAGCTCCAGCACATTAAAGGAGTCATCACCCTCTGCGGCGATCAACGTTGAACATAATGATGACACCCCACTAACCCCACAATTTACATTAGAAAACTGTTGAGGCTCAATACCAATGAATAGGCGTTCATATTCACTGGTTGGTAACCCGATATCAAAATTGGCTGCCATTGAATCATAGCTATAGCTACTCACCTCATTCGATGAGTCACGCTTTCTATAGTGGGTACCGACCCCCAGACTTACCCCATCCTCTGTAAAATAGGGATCTCGATACCCTAGTCCATATGCTGTTTCGGTTTCGCTATTATTAAATTCAAATTCGACCTGTTTACCTGACCCCATAAAGTTGTCTTGTTTCAGGTTGGTATTAAACACCACTCCACTGGTCTGCGAGTACCCCAGACCAAGCATCATGCTGCCTGTAGACTTTTCCTCAACCTGGTAACTGAGGTCAACCTGATCCGTAGTCCCTGCGACAGGCACCGTATCGACCTTAACACCCTCAAAATAGCCCAGTTTACGTAGCCGGGTCTGTGACCGCTCGACCTCTGTATTAGAGTATCGGCTCCCTTCAAACTGACGCATCTCACGGCGTATCACCAGATCTTGCGTCTTCGTATTACCCACAATATTGATACGATTCACATAGACTCTTTTTCCAGGGTCGACCAGAAAGGTTAGATCAACACGATTATCGGTACCCTCCATTTGAGGAATCACATTAATATTGGCAAAGGCATAGCCCGCCTCTCCGAGTCGGCTTGAAAGTGCATCATTGACTTGAGCAACCGCCTTCCGTGAAAAGATATCTCCTTGTTGGATATCAACCAGCGCCTGTAACTCATTTTCAGGAACAACCATCTCTCCTTTCAAGGCAACCTGGCCTATGGTGAATTGATCTCCTTCACTCATATTGATGGTGATATAGATCCCTTCGCGATCCGGGGTAATCGAAACCTGTGCCGAAGTGATTTCAAAATTGATATACCCGCGATCCATATACCAGGAGCGCAGCATTTCCAGGTCACCACTCAATTTCTGCCTGGAGTAGCGATCATTCTTGGTAAAGAAAGAGAACCAATTCCCTGTACTGAGCTGAAACAGGTCTTTTAGCGCCTCTGCATCATAGGCCTGATTACCAATCAAGGTAATCTGATAAATACGGGCACTCTCACCCTCACTGATCTCCACCCGAACTGCCGATCTATTTCGTTCTAACGGGGTCAGAGTTGTCTCAATCTCAACACCATAACGCCCCATGCCTAAGTATTGACGACGCAGCTCTGCCTCTACTTTATCCAATAGAGCGCGGTCCAGCACTTGTCCCTCATACAGACCAATCCCTTTCAGCCCCTCTTTGAGCATCTCGGTCTTGATCACCTTATTGCCTTCGATAGTGATATCTGCAATCGCAGGGCGTTCAATGACAGCCACCATCAGTACATTGCCCTCTTTTTCCAGGCGTACATCTTTGAAAAACCCTGTTTTATAGAGTGCACGAACGGCTGCAGCGGACTTTTGTGATGTCAGCTCATCCCCGACTTGAAGCGTGAGGTAGTTAAAGATTGTACCAGCTGAGATCCGTTGTAATCCTTCAACACGAATATCCTGAATGACGAAGGGGGAGAAAGCCCAGCTTGAAAATGCCAGTAACCAGAAAAAACCGATAAATATAGAACGTCGAAACATTATAGAAGCCTGCCCGTCTTCATTATTCATTAAAACAGCCGAAGTAGGTCATTGTATAGTGCTAATGACATCAATCCAACCAGAAAAACAATACCAATCTTTTGCCCCACCATCATTACATCTTCAGAAAGAGGCGCTCCTCGAACCCATTCAAGCAGATAATAGAAAAGATGACCTCCATCCAGTAGCGGTACAGGTAACAGATTTAACACGCCCAAGCTGACACTCACCAACCCCAAAAAGGAGAGAAACGGGGTCAAACCACTCTCCATTGAATTTCCTGCATACCGAGCAATGGTAATCGGGCCACTCAATCCATCCGTTGATGTTGCCCCCACGACCATACGCCCCATCACCTGTAGCGTCATCATTGACATATCCCAGCTCTTCTCCACCCCTCGTACCAATCCGTCAATCACTCCGTACTGAACCGTCCGAAAATGATTTTTACGGTACTCCTCAAGATCGACCATAGCACCTATCCGTCCTATCACCTTGCCCTCCTGCTCTACTCGTGCAGGTACCAGTTCTAATGGAAAAATCACCCCATCCCGTTCTATTGTCAATAATAGGTGCTGCTCTGGGCTCTCTTTGACCCACTCGACCCATTGCTGCCAACTCTCAACGGGCTCGTCATTCACGGTCAACAACAGATCTCCCGACTCCAGCCCTGCACTGGCAGCTGCACCATCCGCCAGGACTTTACCAATACGTGGCGGCAGCAGAGGCCGTTCCATCGAAAACCCGAACCCTTTCAGTAGCGCCATCCCCTCAGGGATCTCTTTTCCAAAGGGACTTTCCAGAGTACGAAATCCGGTTTCACCTGAACGTGTCACAACCTCTAACTGCACCGTATCATTCAACAGCACTGAACCCAGCATCTGCTCTAATGCCTGCTGCCAGATTTGTACCGTCACACCATTGACAGCAATAATCTCATCCCCTTGACTTAACCCGCCATCAGCAGCAACTGAAACTGACTCAACCTGACCCACAACCGGTTTCATACCACTCACTCCCAACATCTGTACAGCACCAAATGCAAAGACTGCAAAAATCAGATTGAATAACGGCCCCGCAACCACGATAGCCGCTCGCGCAGCAAGTGATTGCGCTTCAAATGATCGATGTTTTTCCCGTTCCGGGACTGGCTCATCCCCACCTTCACCCAACATCTTCACATAACCACCCAGTGGAAGTGCTGCCAACACATATTCAGTACCATCCCGCTCGCCAACCTTCTTCCAAAGAGGGCGTCCGAATCCTACAGAGAAGCGAAGCACCTTGACACCCACCCATCTAGCCACCCAGAAATGGCCCAACTCATGAATTGTCACCAACACGCCGATTGCAATAATAAAGGCGATTACCGAATTTAAGCCCGAGCCCATCTCATCTCCTTGATCAACTCTTCTGAATATTGACGCACCTGCTGGTCCTTTGTCTGCAGCTGAAGCAGATTATCAACCGACTCCACGGCCCAATATTCCAATGCACGCTCAACCACTGCCGCAATTTCTGTAAAACCAATCCTCTTTTCCAGAAATGCCTCAACCGCCACCTCATTGGCTGCATTCAATACCATCGGTGCATCACCTCCCGTCTGCATCGCATCTGATGCCAACCTTAAGCAAGGATAACGTTGTAAATCGGGCGGTTCAAAATTGAACTGCGCAACCTCAAACAGATCCAAATGCCCGACCCCGGAGCCAATTCTCTCAGGCCACCCCATCGCGTAGGAGATCGGGGTTCGCATATCTGGATTGCCCATCTGGGCCAGAACTGAACCATCGTTATACTGCACCATGGAGTGAATCATACTCTCTGGATGTAACACGACCTGGATTTGCTCGGGTGATACGCCAAACAGCCAACACGCCTCGATCAACTCCAGCCCTTTATTCATCATGGTCGCAGAATCAACCGAAATCTTCTTTCCCATACTCCAGTTGGGATGTGCAACCGCCTCTTCTGGGGTTACGCAGTCCATCTGATCCAGAGGACGATCACGAAATGGGCCACCAGACCCTGTCAACAGAATCTTCTCAACCCCTGCAGGCATCACACCTAAAGGAGCATGCTGCGGCAGACACTGATAAATTGCATTGTGCTCACTATCAATTGGCAGTAGCACAGCCCCCGACTGCTGAACCTCTTGCATAAATAGCGCACCCGCCATTACCAGAGACTCTTTATTTGCCAACAGGATGCGCTTGCCGGCCCGTACCGCGGCCAGTGTAGGCTGTAGCCCCGCTGCCCCCACTATCGCGGCCATCACCTGATCCACTTTCGGATCAGTCGCAACCTGCTCTAAACCCGTTACACCACTGAGAACAACCGTGTCAGGACTCACCTTATGCAGTTTTTCGGTAAGTGCCCCAGCCAATGATTCATCTGCAATTACCGCAAAATCCGGTTTAAATTGGGCACACTGTGCTGTCAAAAGATCTATCTGCCGAAATGCGGTTAAAGCGACCACCCGAAACCGATCGGGGTGTTGTGAAACCACATCCAGGGTACTTTGGCCGATTGAACCTGTCGCTCCGAGAATCGCAATACCTTGTTGCAACATTTAAGAAACCCACCCTGAGAAAAGTAAAATCCAGAGATAGAGCGGTGCAGCCGCCGTTAAGCTATCAACACGATCCATCAAACCGCCATGACCCGGAATCAAGTTTCCACTATCTTTGACTCCTGCATGGCGTTTATAGGCACTTTCAACCAGATCACCCACAATCGAAAACAGTACAACCACAACGACTGAAAACAGCCACAGAGAGAGACTCATCTCAATATATTCTGTCGCTGTATAGGCAAGCAGCCCCATGACTACTGCCCCCACCATACCCCCTACAGCCCCTTCCACACTCTTTCCGGGGCTGACATTGGGTGCCAACTTTCGCTTACCGAAACGCCCCCCCACCAGATAGGCCCCAATATCAGCACTCCAAATCAAAAACAGCAATAAAAAGAGCAGTTCAACCCCCTGCTGTTGCTGATGAATAACCTCCAAGGCACGCCAGGCGGGGATCAAAACCATTAACCCGGACAGCAGTTTAAACTGTGGTGAGAATAGCCATTGATTTCTCTCTGGAAAACCACGCAGCCAGTAAAAGGCGCTCAACCACCAAATTACACCCGTTAGCAGCAGCCCCTCAAGAGGAAGCCATCGACTGAAATAAAAAAATATAACGACAAGCACAACGTATTCTACCTGAGGCCAGATCCGAGCCTGCCCGGAAATTCGCGCCCACTCCCAACCCGCAATGGCCAACAGCAGCGCCAGAAAGAGAGAAAATTCCAATCCATGCAGAGTCACCACACACCACAACAACAGAGGTCCAAGCACGATAGTACTTATTGTACGTTGTGCAAAAGTGGATAATTGAATCACTACGGAGCTACCAATTGATCGCCTGTTTGTCCAAAGCGGCGTTGACGCTGTTGAAATGAGTCAACCGCATGCTCTAGTGCAGCACGATCAAATTCCGGCCAGTACAGCTCTGTAAAGTAGAATTCACAGTAGGCCATCTGCCAAAGCAGAAAATTACTCACTCTCTGCTCTCCACCGGTTCGAATAAAAAGATCCGGATCGGGGGCATCGCTGAGACACATTTGTTGGTGCAACAACTCTGGAGTCAGCGCCTCAGGATCAAGCTTACCATTCGCCACCTCACGACAGATCCGCCGAGTCGCCTCCGTAATATCCCAACGCCCGCCATAGTTTGCTGCAATATTGAGTGTCAGGGCGCTATTTGATGATGTCAACAACTCTGCTGCTGCGATCTCCTGCTGTAGAGAGTCAGGGAATTTAGACTTATCCCCAATCACCTGTAGGCGAATACCATTTTTATGCAGACGTTTCACCTCTCGTTTCAACGAAGAGACAAACAACCCCATCAAAAATGTGACCTCCTCTTCCGGCCGCTTCCAATTCTCTGTACTAAAGGCAAACAGAGTCAACACCTCAACACCAAGGTCGATACACCCCTCAACCGTTGATCGCACCCGCTCTACACCCCGTTTATGTCCCCAAAAACGGGGGCGGTTCTGGCGTTTGGCCCAACGCCCATTTCCATCCATTACAATGGCTATATGGCGAGGCACTCTATTGTCTATAGACACTGAATAGTCTCTGTCGCGCCTAGATCTCCATCAGGTCAGACTCTTTTTCCTGAACTACCTGATCCACCTCAGTCACAAATCGATCCGTCAGCTTCTGAACCACTTCAGCAGCATGACGCTCCTCATCTTCCGAGATCTCTTTCTCCTTCACAAGATCTTTTAAATCACTATTGGCATCGCGACGAATATTACGTACTGCCACCTTGGCAGATTCCCCTTCATGCTTCACCACTTTGACCAGGTCACGACGACGCTCTTCCGTCAGTGCTGGCAGTGGGATACGAATGGTAGTGCCCATTGATGCAGGATTGAGCCCTAAATCTGACTCCATAATGGCCTTCTCGATGGGTTGGACCATCATTTTTTCCCAGGGTACGACCGTCAGGGTGCGTGCATCTGAAGCATTTACATTCGCAACCTGACTCAAGGGCGTAACTGTTCCGTAGTAGTCGACACTAATCTGGTCCAGCAAACTAGGGTGAGCCCGCCCCGCACGCAATTTCCCCAGCTCGTGTCTAAGTGACTCTACACTTTTACCCATACGCGCTTCAGCATCCTGTTTAATCTCTTCAATCATCGTACTTCTCTTCTTTCACTTGCATTAATTCAGTCTATATTTCAGTATTTTTAGGCAACTACTTCAAGCGGGGATAACCCGTGTCCCCTCTGATTCACTCATGACCGCCCCTTGTAATCCGCCCGGACGCGTCATATCAAAAACTCTAAGCGGCATATTATGCTCTCTACAGAGGATAATTGCAGTCAAATCCATCACCCCAAGCTGTTTATCTAACACTTCATCATAGGTAATCACCCCAATCTTGGTTGCTGAGGCATCTTTTTCCGGGTCCGCCGTATAGATACCATCCACTTTGGTCGCCTTCATGACCACATCGGCCTCTACCTCAATTCCTCGCAAGCAGGCCGCTGTATCTGTGGTAAAAAATGGATTACCCGTCCCCGCGGCAAACAGTACCACTTCTCCCTGTTCTAGGGCATCAATTGCCCCCCGTGTAGTGTACTCATCGCACACTTTGGAGATTTTAAAGGCTGACATCGCTCGTGAGCGTACACCTGACTGCTGTAACGCATCTCTCATAGCAATGGCATTCATCACTGTTGCCAGCATTCCTATCTGGTCACCGGTGACACGCCCGACTCCCACCTGCGCCAAACTCGCACCGCGACAGTAGTTCCCCCCACCAACCACTATTGCAACCTGCACTCCCAAGGCAGAAATGGCTTTAACCTCTTCAACCATCTGCAAAAGAATGGCTGGATCGATCCCCTGGCACCCCTCTCCCATCAAGGCTTCACCACTCAACTTGAGCAAAATACGACGATAGATTGGTTGATCAGACATCTTCACCCCTTGTATTGATTCACTATCCAAAAAAAAGCCTCCCAAAATTTGGAAGGCTTTTTAAATCCTGTTACAGCATAGCAATTAACCCTTAACCTGAGCCATTACCTCATCTGCAAAGTTCTCTTCTTTCTTCTCGATCCCTTCACCCACTTCCAGACGGGAAAACTGAAGAATCTTCGCGCTATTGCTATCCATCAACTTGGCAACCGTCTGGTCTGGATCCTTAACAAAAGGCTGTCCCAGTAGTGTAATCTCATTGACAAATTTCTTCATCCGGCCAACGATCATCTTCTCAATAATTTCCGCTGGCTTTCCACTCTCTTGAGCCTGAGCGATGAAGACCTCTTTCTCCTTCTCCAGCACTTCAGCAGGGATATCATCTTCAGACAGCGCAACAGGCTTGCTGGCTGCCACATGCATCGAGATATCCTTTGCCAGCACAGCATCACCGCCTTGTAGCGCTGTCATTACCCCGATACGACCGCCATGCGAGTAAAAACCGATCACACCACCCTGAGAATCTACTACGGAGAAACGGCGCACCGTCATATTCTCACCCAGCTTGGCAATCAACTCTTGACGACGACCTTCAACGCTATTTGAGCCACCATTCAGAGACATCTCATTCAGTGCGGCTACATCAGCAGGGCTATTGGCCAAAACAGTTGCAGCTGCCTGGCTGGCAAACTCGACAAACTCATCATTCTTAGCCACAAAATCGGTTTCGCTATTAACTTCAACCATTACACCGCGAGAACCATCTTCGCTAATGCTAATCGCAACAATCCCTTCAGCAGCAACACGAGAGGCCTTCTTATCAGCCTTGGCAAGACCAGACTTACGCATCATATCGATTGCGGCATCCAGATCACCATCGGTCTCAACCAGTGCCTTCTTACACTCCATCATTCCTGCGCCGGTACGCTCACGCAGTTCTTTTACCTGACTTGCAGTAATCGCCATTCCTAAATCTCCTATTCGGCTGTATCAGCAGCTTCAACAACAGCTACAGTTGTTGCTGTCTTGGCATCCACAATTGCATCAGCCGCAGCACGTACATAAAGCTGAATTGCACGAATTGCATCATCATTACCCGGAATAATGTAGTCAACCTCTTCCGGATTGTTATTGGTATCTACCACACCAATAACAGGGATACCCAGTTTCTTCGCCTCTTTAATTGCAATTGACTCATGGCCCGTATCGATCACCATGATTGCAGCAGGGAGTCCACCCATATCCTGAATCCCACCCAGCGTTCGCTCCAGCTTTTCCAGCTCGCGGGTCATCATCAACCCCTCTTTCTTGGTTAGACGATCCAGACGACCATCCTCTCTCATCGCCTGAATATCTTTCAGACGACGAATAGACTGTTTAACCGTCTTGAAATTGGTCAGCATGCCACCCAACCAGCGGTGGTTAACGTATGGCATACCAGCACGCAACGCCTCTTCACTCACAATTTTCTGGGCAGCACGTTTTGTTCCAACGAACATCACCTTGCCATTCTTGGCAGCGATACCACCGATAAAGTTCATCGCATCCTGGAACATTGGAAGGGTCTTTTCCAAATTGATGATATGAATTTTATTACGGTCACCAAAGATGTACGGTGCCATCTTGGGGTCCCAGAATCGGGTTTGATGGCCAAAATGGACACCAGCTTCCAGCATTTGTCTCATAGAAACGGACATAGTTTATTCTCCTTTTGGGTTTTGCCTCCGTATATCCCTCAGTCCCAATCTCCAGTTTCATCTATGTAATGAAAGGAGACACCCGAGCCTGCGGTGATGACATACGTGTGAAATAAAATGCGCGCGAAGTATACTATGCGGCTTTACTGACTGCCACTATAAAAATAGCCCCATGAGCATCTCCATCAAAAACATCGAAGAGATTGAAAAAATGCGCATTGTCGGAAGGCTTGCTGCTGAAGTACTTGAGATGGTTAAACCTCACGTCACTGCCGGTATAACCACGGACGAACTGAACCGCATCTGCCACGACTATATCGTCAGTACCCAGCAGGCGATTCCTGCCCCACTCAACTATCACGGTTTTCCAAAATCGATCTGTACCTCTGTAAATCATGTCATTTGCCACGGCATCCCCAGTAATAAAAAACTCAAAAACGGAGATATCATCAACTTGGATATAACCGTTATCAAAGATGGATATCACGGAGATACCAGTAAAATGTTTGCTATCGGCGCCCCCTCCATTCGCGCCCAACGCCTGATAGAGGTCTCCAGGGAGTGCCTGCTGAAGGGGATAGAGCAGGTAAAACCAGGTATACACTTGGGAGATATCGGCTACGTCATTGAGCGCCACGCCTCAAAACACCACTTCTCGGTGGTGCATGAATATTGTGGACATGGCATAGGCAGAGCCTTCCATGAAGAGCCACAAGTACTCCATTATGGCAACCGAAATACCGGGCCACTACTGGAACCCGGTATGACTTTTACCATCGAGCCGATGATCAACGCCGGTAAACGTCACAGTAAACTCAACCCAAATGATGGATGGACTGTCACCACTAAAGACCGCAGCCTCTCCTCGCAGTGGGAGCACACACTACTGGTCACAGAGACCGGGGTAGAGGTGTTAACCCGGAGAGAGGAAGAAAATGATCTTTAAGGCCATTACCACTGCAACACAACAGACACCAGTTGACCCTTTACAGCTTAAAACCCTGTTAAAACTCAATCAGGATCAGATTGCAGAAGATTTTCATAGCGGCACATCAGCCCGAACCCTGATCCATCAACGCAGTGATACGATCGATCATCTGCTCCAGGCATTGTGGGAAAAGCTTGCCTTTGATGCCTCTATGGCAACTCTCATTGCTGTAGGGGGCTATGGTCGGCAAGAGCTCCACCCGTTCTCTGATATTGATCTGCTAATCCTCATTCAACAAGAGAGCAAACAGTGCAATGAGGCACTCTCGGCCTTTATTACCCTGTTATGGGATCTGGGGCTACAAATTGGTCACAGCGTTCGCACCATTGAGAGCTGCCTTGAAGAGAGCCAGGCAGATATTACCGTTGCAACCAATCTGCTAGAGGCACGACCACTTGCCGGATCAATCTCTCTGTTTGAGCAGCTCCAACGTATACTCAAAAGCGATACAGTCTGGCCCAGTGGCCCTTTTTTCGTTGCCAAATACCGTGAACAACAGGCGCGACTGGAAAAATATAACGATACTGCCTATAACCTTGAACCCAACATCAAAGAGGGTCCCGGAGGGCTGCGAGATATTCAGAATATTCTCTGGGTGACGCGCAGGCATTTTGGCTCCAGCAGCCCACAGGGACTGGTTGACCACCACTTCCTGACCCCCGAAGAGTGCCGGGACCTAGAGAAAGGACAAGAGCGTCTCTGGGAGATCCGCTTCGCGCTACACCTGATCGCAGGACGTGCTGAGGAGCGTCTGCTGTTTGAACATCAACCCGCACTCGCACGCCACTTCGGCGAGACTGACAACCATATGAATCGTGGTGTGGAAGCCTTCATGCACGGCTACTTCAGGACCATCCGGGAACTCTCTCTACTGAATGAGATGCTACTACAGCTCTTTGAAGAGCAGCTACTCACCCCGAAGGCACAGCGTATTCCGACTCTGATTGATGAACACTTCGGTATCCAGGGTGGCTATCTAGCCCTCCAAAAACCGGACAGCCTCAACAATAATCCCAACCTGATCCTCTCGCTGTTTTTAGTGCTCTGTAAACACCCCAAACTCAAAGGGGTCACTGCAGAGACGATTCGACAGATCCGCTCCGCAGGCAGACTGATCGACAACAACTTTCGACAGGATTACGAAAACCAACAACTATTCCTGCAACTCTTTGTCGAACCAGAGGGGCTCACTCACCTGTTAAGACGAATGAACCGCTACGGGATCTTGGGGGCCTATCTGCCCGAATTTGAGAAAATTATCGGCCTGATGCAGCATGACCTTTTTCATGCCTATACTGTCGATGAGCACACCCTCTTCGTTATCCGCAACCTGCGCCGTCTTACTGTCCCTGAATTTCACCATGAGATACCACGGCAGAGCGATCTCATTTTACAACTCAAACATCCGGAACGCCTCTATCTGGCAGCACTGTTTCATGACATTGCAAAAGGACGAGGAGGAGACCACTCCAAACTTGGCATTGAGATTGTCGAAGACTTTTGCCGCCAACACCGTATGAGTCCAGAGAGCAGCAAAGATATCGCCTGGCTGGTTGAAAATCATCTGGTGATGTCGACCTTTGCGCAACGTCGCGATATCGATGACCCGGAGGAGATCCACACCTTTGCTCAACTGGTTGAAACACAATACCGTCTGGAGATGCTCTATCTACTCACAGTCGCCGACATTCGTGCCACCAACAGGTCTCTCTGGAACCATTTCAAGGACTCACTCCTGGGCCGCCTTTTCGCATTAACTACAGAGGCATTGAAGCGCCTTCACCGTCCCGAAGGTGTCGCAGAATGGATTGAAGAGCACCGTCAACAGGCACTGCTACAGCTTCAACAACAAGGGTTTGAAGCCGCAACAATCCATACTCTGTGGGACACCCTAGAGGAGGAGTATTTCCAGAAACATGACGCGGAAGAGATTACATGGCACACCCGTTCAATTCTAAACGCATCCGAACTACCACTGATCAATATCAATCGAGAGAGCACCCATGGTGGCAGTGAAATTCTGATTTACAGTCAGGATAAGCGTTTTCTATTTCCGATCCTGGTCCACACCATCGAGTCTCTGGGGCTGGATATCCATGCTGCAAAAATCAACACCACACTCGACAGCTTTGCTCTGGATGTCTTTACCGTTCTGACACAGAACGGAAAGATTCTTCAGGATCGTGAATTGATCGAAAAAATTCGGCGAAAATTGCTGCAAGAGATTGAGGAGCCCACCCTGCTTGCCCAGCCGGTTGCGTTCAGGCGCTCCCGCCATGAAAAGCATTTTCATGAAGAGAGTACGGTTGCCTTTCAACAGGATGAACACAAACAACAAACTATTCTGGAGGTTCATGCCACCAACCGTTCAGGACTCCTCTCCTCAATCTGCCGAAACCTGATGGAGTGTGATATTCGCGTTCAGGGAGCAAAAATTGCAACCTTGGGGGAACGCGTTGAAGACCTGTTCTGGGTAACACACCAAAACAGCACACCACTACAAGATGAGGAAAAGAACCAGGCGGTCAGCCGACAGATCAAGCTTGCACTTGATCCATCGTAAACACCCTGTTTTGTCTTGATCTCTGCTCAATCAAAAATAAACTCGCCCTCTCCGAGGCGTTGTTTAATCTCACTGATCACCCGCTCTTCATCCGCCTCATTCTTGGCCACAAAAGTGACCGAGAAACGGATAAAGTTACCTGCATCATCCCAAGGGACGGTTGAGATCATCTTCTCCTTGATCAAGTACTGCGAAAAGGCCTCCCCACTCTCAAAGGTGGCTCCACTCTTAGTCCCGCGAGGTGCCTTCACATAGAGATAGAAGGTCGCCTTCGGTTTACTGATCTCAAAACCAGCGCTACGTAGTGCATCCACCAACAGATCATGGCGGCGCGAATATTTGGCACTGGTCTTCTCGGTAATCTCTGGGTGGTTAAGGCAATAGACCCCTGCCTGTTGAATTGCTGCAAATTGGCCTGAATCATTATTGTCTTTAATTGCAGCGAAGGCCTTGACTACCAATTCATTACCCGCCACGAACGCAAGACGCCATCCGGTCATGTTATACGCCTTGGAGAGTGACTGAATCGCAATCCCTACCTCCTTCGCACCCTCCACATTGAGGAAGGATAAGGGCCTCTCCTCACCAAAGGTCAATGCAGCATAGGCCTCGTCAGAGACGATCACCACACCGTTTTCCTTGGCAAATGCAATTGCTTTTTTGTAGAAGGCCTCAGTGGCAACCGCACCGGTCGGGTTATTGGGGTAGTTTAAGCAGAGTAGCTTGGCCCGCGTTTTCTGATCGTCCGTCAACAGATCCAGATCCGGCAGAAAATCATTCTCCTCCAGTAGAGGTAGGCTCACCACCTCACCCCCAACCGCCTCTGTTGTCGTACCCAGCAAAGGATACCCCGGCGTGGTCATAATGGTGATATCGCCCGGATTGATAAAGGCCATCGGTAACAGCGCCAACACCGGTTTACTACCAATACCATGATTGATTTCACTGTTGGCATTTAACCCTGAAACACCAAACACACGATCCATATAACTGGCTGCTGCCTCTTTAAAGGCATCGATACCATTATCGGTATAGCCACGGTTCTCCCATTTTTTTGCCTCTTGACAGAGCACCTCAACCACCTCTGGCTCTGCCATCCAATCAGGCTCACCCACCCCCATATCGATCATCTCAGTCTCGGGGTTTGCCTCCATCGCTGCACGTTTGGCACGCTTGATCTTCTCAAACTTGTAGATATTGGTATCTTTTCCAAACTGGCTTCCGCCAATACGCTCTGCAAAAAGTTGCTGGATATAACTGTCCATAGTCAATTGGGTCCTTGTACTAGAATAAAATGGGATAAATCAGATTTAGACCCGATTATCCTTAGATAAAGTGAGATGTCCAGTGGACTAAATACATCCACCGCAACTACCGCAACGCCAATCCTCTCGATTTAGTGCCTGGTAAAACCAGCGAAGGTATTGTGGGTCTAATGGAATTTGGTTGAGTTCAAACAGTGTAGAGACCCACTCCATATTTTCCAGAATCCAATCCTCTTCTTCCAGCCCTTCAGCAAACTCTGGATCATCTGGATAGAGATAACTGAAGATCCCGAAGGTTCCCATCTCCTCCTGTTGTCGCTCTCTGGGCAGGGTCATAGCTTTACCCTGGTAACTGACCTCCCAGTGGCCCAGGCAGATGGTGTGCCCCTGTTCGGTCCACGCGGCATAAAAGGGGTTCTGTTCACTCATTGCTGCATTATACTGAGAGAGAACATTTAAAGTGGTTGGAAGCTCTTAACTTGGTCGGGGCGAGAGGATTCGACCCCGCAAGGGAGGCGCCCCAGCGCCCACCTCCGTCATTCCGACAGGTAAT
>DUYW01000031.1 GCA_013349825.1 Gammaproteobacteria bacterium
CTCCCCCATTGAGGGTTCCACCATCATCACTCAGACTTTTCAGAGTGACCATTCGATTGCTCTCTGTGGGTGTCTGGCTGCTGTTCTTATATCCCAGTGAATGGATCACTTCACCTGCGTTCCAACTTCCACTTAGCGTCACTGTCGCAACATTCTGGTCCACTGAAACGGTATAGCCTTTTCCTCCAATTTGGCCCGATGCAACACTTCCGTCCAGTTTAATAGCTCGCTACCAATCCATAGCTGCTCACTACTTGCCTCTACTAATCCACTGACCTCTATTACCAATCCGGTTAGCTGCTGACCACTCTCTACTGTACTGACTTGAGCGTCAGAGAACAGTAAGGTGGCCCCCATCATCTCGGTATAACTGGCTGTTGTAATACCTTGTACCACGGTGGGTGCTGTATTGATCCCGGTAATCTGTACGGTGCTGGCAAGCCCTGAGGCAAAGATTTGGCTATCTACCCCCCCTTTGAGGGTACCACCATCGTCACTCAGACTTTTCAAGGTCACCAATCGACTACTCTCTGTGGGTGTCAGACTGCTATTTTTATAGCCAAGCTGGTTGATAATATCACCTTCATTCCAGCTTCCTGTCAATGTCACTGTTGCCGTATTCCCATCCAAAGAGGTGATATA
The DNA here is from genome assembly GCA_013349825.1 of Gammaproteobacteria bacterium. Classification (GTDB taxonomy): domain Bacteria; phylum Pseudomonadota; class Gammaproteobacteria; genus Thiopontia. The sequence goes on from DUYW01000031.1 coordinate 643, forward strand.
GCTTTGACCCGCAATCTGTCCGGATGAGATTGCCCCATCCAATACAATCGACTCATTACCGATCCACAACTGTTCATTGATGCCATCAGCCAACCCCTCTACAGTGACCACCAGAGTAGTCAACTGTTGGCCGCTCTCGACGGTAGTCACCTCAGCATCACTGAATAACAGAGTTGCCATACTGCTCTCTATAAAGGTCTTTGTGCCTCCCTCGGCTAATACCACTTCAGGGGCATCATTAATAGCGCTTAATGAAATCGACACCACCGCTGTTGAGTCATCTCCATCTTTATCAACAACCTGATAACTGAACTGATCATTACCGGAAAAATCAGCCGAAGGATGGTAGGTAAAGGTGCCATCGGCATTGACAACCACCTCTCCAAAAGTGGCATTACCAACTTTGCTCCAGGTGTGACTGCCATCCCCCTTTTTGTCATTACTCCCCAGGTTACCACTGATGACCTGGTCTTCAACTCCTGAAAATTGGTCTGCTGTGGCTACAGGCACGGCGGATATTGAAGCCCCATCCTCTTCAGCCCCCTCTTCAAGCAGTAGCTCTTTCAGCTCTACTTGTTTAAGTTCAAATGACTCAATTTCCAGTTCACTCTGTTCATCCAACCCCACCTCTATCTGTTCATCCAACCCCACCTCTAATTGAACTTCAACTCCCTCTTCACTACCCTCGCCCTCTCTTGCCTCAACCACAAAATCGGGCAGCGGTGGCAGTGCCTCCTCAAAAGCCTTTGTCAATGACTCAGGCGCTTCAAAAGCATCAAGCGGAGCACCCGGTCTTGAGCTAACGGCTGTTGCTGTACCTGGCTCTGTCAAGGTGACAGAACCACGGCCATAGGCATCTGCCACATCCAATACCCCGTCGTGATGAAGGAAGGTTGTTGCCCCATCAGCTTCGATCATCCCCTCAAATTCTGAGCCCCGCACACCCACCTGTGCGGTTGGTGTCTTGATCGTGGTGTGAGTGCCCTTATCGGTTCCGCCCAGTTGACCACTGGCGTAACGGAAAAAACCATCCAGCACGGTCGCCTCAAAGCCTCCGGTCTCGGCACCGGCAATAAAGTTGTAATTTTCGATGATGGCACGGGTATCTTTGCCGAGCTGAAAACTGGTGTCATCGACCATCAGCAGGTTCACGAAAGAGCGGCCCACTGTCTCAACCACATCATCAATATAGATTGGGTCACCCGGTTTCAAGGCACGGACAAAACCGTCAGCCCCTTTTGCCGTGACATTGGCATCTGCACCGATATCATTAATGGTTCCGATGGGGTCTCCAAGTAACCCCGGAATACGGATTGAACCTGCTGGACCTGCCACATCGACAGATTCGGTATTGACCAACAATTTTGAGACTGTTGTTGGAAGGAGCACTGCCCCCTCTGGACTCTGTAGTGTTGGAGAGGCCTCCCCTGAAAAGTAACCTTCAACTCGAAGCTCTTCCCCCATCTCACCTCGAATAATCAGATCATCACCACTACGGCTATACTCTCCCCTCAACAGTAGTTTCGTCGATAGCACAGTATAGATTTGCTCTCCTGCTGTGGTTACAGCATCGAGAACTGTTTCGCCTACAGAGCGAGACTTTAGTTGTGTAGGGATAGCCATCGGATTCCTCCACCATCATTTTTATTGAGTCAGGTTACTGTTTATAATACAAGATTACCTATAAGAGACCTCTAAAAATGGCTATTCTTAAATAGCTATTCATCGAAATCTCCTGTAAGCACTCTATTGAGTATAGTCACCAGCTCTCACGATTCAATGCAAGATTTTTTATAACCCCGCCAATAAATAGAGGTTTTTGCTGGTATTACTGCAACTTAGGCAATAAGAGTGCCAGTCGATAGTGCGCCTCCGCATATTCTGGATTGAGCTTGATCGCGGTCTCCAGAGACATCTGCGCCTTTTTGAAATCCTTCATATCTTCCAGCACAAGCGCCAGATGGTAGTAGGCATTAGGATATTTTGGTGAAATCTTGATGGCTTTGGTAAATTGTGCCACTGACTCATCACGCTCAGGGGCTGTCATTGGGGTTCCATCCTCAGAAACTTTATGGCCCCCTCCAAGCAGTTTTGCCAAATTATAGTGCGCCATGGCGTGACTGGGATCGATATCGACTGCAACCTGATAATATTTTCTGGCCGTCTCAAACTCTTCCGGATCACGTAGCAGTGTTGCCAGGTGGTAGTAGGCGTCAGCAAAGTTGGGATCAATCGCGATCGCCTTTTCATAGTTACTTTTTGCCTCTACCAGAATATCCTTACGTTCTAACAGGCGTGCCAAATGGTAGTGTCCCTGAGCATGCTCCTCACTCAACTCAACAGTACGGTTATAGTGGGTTCGGGCTGACTCATCATCACCCTCCTCCTCCAACAGGCGCGCCAGATTGTAATGAGCCTCTGCAAACTCCGGTTTGATCTCAATCGTCTTGTTGAAATAGTCACGCGCAGTCGCCAGATCTCTCTGACTATATTGCAACATGGCCAACCGATAGTAGGTCTGCTCATCTTCTGGATAGCATTCAATCGATTTCTTGAAGTTCTCCAAGGCTGCTGCCGGCTCTTCCATCTCAACCAGCAGCATTGCCAGACGAAAGTAGGCTTTGCCATAACCGGGATTGAGTTCGATTGCCTTTTCAAGCACCTCACGCGCCTCAGCAAGTGCATCTCTCTTCTGTAAGAGTTGCGCCAGATTGTAGTAGGCCTTCTCAAATTCTGCATCTATCTCAATTGCACGACGTTGCAGACGCTCTGCCTCTTCTACATCCGGTTCCAGTAGCGGACTACCATCCGTTGTACTCTTTTTACCCGTTGCCAGCAATTTGGCCATATAGTAGTGGGCATCACGGAAGTTTGGATCAATATCGATTGCTGTCAGATAGTTCTTCCGTGCCTCTTCAAACTCTTCCGGCGCAATCAGTAATCGCGCTAAATTATAGTAGGAGGGTGCATAGTTGCTATCCAACTCAATCGCCTGAATCAGATTGTATTTGGCCTCTTCCGTCTGCTCCATCTCCACAAAAAGCAGCGCGATATTAGAGTAGGTAATTGCAGTCTCAGGAGATAGCTCTATCGATTGCTGAAAACGCTCCCGAGCCTCTTCATACTGTTTAGCCCGCTGCAGTACCAAGCCGAGATAGCGATAGGCCTCCGCGTATTCCGGAATGAGTTCAATCACCTTTTCCAGATGGGGCTGAGCCTGATCGTCTTCACCATCTGCGATATAGAGCAGCGCCAATTGAAAACGGGCATCCGAAAAATCCGGATTAATCTCAATCGCCTTTTCTAAATGCTCTTTTGGATTCATGCCACTATCTCCACATCAATTATTTGGAAGTGAGTATCCAGACACCATCCCAATCACCCTCGGGCGGATTCTCTTTCATGTGCTCACAGCGTTCGATAAACATCTGTGATGGTTTGTCTTTATCGTAACACTTCAACGACTCCTGGAACTGTCCAATTGCAGCATCCCAATTGGCCTCATTCCAGTACTTGATCCCGTTATTAAAGAACCCAACCGCATCAATCATATTGGGGAAACTCTCATTGTCATGGTAATCCAGCACCTCAAAGACACCAACGGGCTCGGTCTTGCCTTTCACGATCACATTATCGATTTTACGGGTACGATAGGTGCCCTTGCAGGCGTTCACCGTATATTCACTAATGAGAATATGGGCACCATATTGCTTGTTGGCACTCTCCAGGCGGGCTGACAGATTTACACCATCCCCGATTACGGTGTAGTCCATGCGCTTGGAGGAGCCGATGTTACCGGAAACGATGGCATCGGTGTTGACACCCATGCCGTGATCAATCGGAGGTTTACCCTCTGAAGCACGACGCTTGTTAAACTCTTGCAGTGAGGTCATCATACCAATCGCAGCACGTACGCCACGGTCTGGATCATCCTCATGAGGGACTGGGGTACCGAAGATGGCCATGATCGCATCACCGATAAATTTATCGAGCATGCCGCCTTCGCCAGTAATTACATCGACCATCACCTCAAAATACTCATTGAGCAGCTTAACCGTACCTTGCGCACCCAGCTCTTCGGTAATGGTGGTGAAGCTGCGAATATCTGAGAAGAGTACCGTACCGACACCCTGCTTACCGCCCATGATGTCTTCTTGGCTACCATCATCCAACAGCTGGTCGGCCAGTGCCGGATCCATATAGCGAGACATGGTGGATTTCATCCGCTTCTCATTACTGATATCTTCCAGCATGATCATCGAACCCAAATTCTCCCCCTCACTTCCCTTCAGGGGGAGCAGGGTTACATTCAGTGATACGGTCTCCTCACCGAAAGTGAGTTCTCGATCCGGCAGAATATCTATATCCTCGACCTCGGCTAATTTGTCTGCCAACCACTGATTATCTCCGCTGAAGAACTCCGCTGCATCCTGGCCCAACACCTCATCCATGCGATAGATCTTCATCATGGTGATGCTGGAGCTGTTACTGGTGGCGATCTTCCCCTCTTCGTTAATGGTGATCACACCATTACTCATTGAGGAGAGGATGCTCTCGTTGTAGTTCATGCTGTTCTGCACATCGGCGAAGAGTTTTGCGTTCTCAATACCTATAGAGATCTGTGAGGTGAACGCCTTCAGTCGTTTCTCGTCTTCGTCGGTGAAGACACCGCCATGTTTATTCAGTACCTGACTGACACCAATCACCTTGCCATCTTTATTGATCACCGGTACACAGAGTACTGAACGGGTAAAGTATCCCGTCTGCTTGTCAAAGGTGGGGTTAAAACGGAGGTCTGCATAGGCATAAGGGATATTCATCACCTCACCACTCTGGAACACCGCACCGGCAATGCCCATATGGTTAGGGAAGCGAATCACATCTTTCTTACCCAGCCCCTCACCTACCTCGGTGTAGAGTTCATTGGTCGATTCATCGTTGATAAACAGCGTAGAACGATCCGCATCCAACATGGTGGTGATGGTGGTCATAATCTTCGCCAACAATGGACTCAGCTCGATCTCGGAGGAGATCTGTGAAACCACATCCAGGAATTCCAGCTCCTGTTTTCTTGCCGACTCGATCTGCTCAACAATGACATTCCCCTGAATGGCAACCGCAGCCTGGGTGGTCATCGCCTCCAACAGGCCCAGATCTTGATCCGTAAACTCACCATCAATCTTGTTGAGAATCTGTGAAACACCAATGGTCTCCCCGGTAGGGGTGCGTAATGGCGCACAGAGAATACTCTTGGTGCGGAATCCGGTACGCATATCGACCGACTTATCAAAGCGGTCATCGGAGTAGGCATCATTGATCACCACCCCGTCATCATTGGAGAAAGCCCAACCGGCAATACCCTTACTATTCAGGATGCGAATTTCGCGGGTAAAGCTACCCTGCGCAATCCGGGAGTAGAGTTCTCCGGTGTTGGCATCATTGAGAAAGATGGTGCCACGCTCTGCGTTGATGGTTGTAGTGGTCAGATTAACCAGCCGACTTAACGCATCATCCAAACTATTACTGCTCGCCAGATCAGTGGTGACTTTGAGCAGCATCTCCAGAAAATGTTCACGCTCGGTAAAGCGATCATCTGTGCTCGAATCATAATTCATCATATTCCTCCAATTTGGTCCGCAGAGTCATAATTGTCTGTTGTAGTTGTACCACGTCATTGTTCAAGGCTCGTCGTTCAGACTGTACCCTGTCATCACACAGCGCCTTGCTGCGCTCGATCTCTTCACGCAATCGTCCAATCGTCGCCATATGTTGTTTAATCTCTTTATTGCTGGCAGAAACCGCTTTCTGTATTCGGTCCTGTTCCAGCTGTTTCTGCCGCTCTATCTCATCACGCAGGGACTGAATCATCCCCTTAAATTGCACAATCTCTTTATTCCCTGCAGAAACTGCCTTTTGGACACGCTCCTGCTCTTTCTCTTTCTGACGCTCCAGCTCATCACGTAGTGACTGCACCATATTACGGAACTGGTGGGTCTCTTTATTGGCTGCAGAGACTGCCCTCTGCACCTTCTCCTCTTCCAGCGTTTTCTGACGCTCCATCTCTTCACGAAGTGACTGCACCATACTTTTAAACTGAGCAATCTCCTTATTACTGGCTGAGACCGCTTTCTGTATCCGCTCTTGCTCTTTCTCTTTCTGACGCTCTAACTCGCTACGCAGAGATTGCACCAGGGTGCGAAACTGGTGGGTCTCTTTATTCGCTGCAGAGACTGCCTTTTGCACCCTCTCCTCTTCAATCGCCTTTTGGCGCTCCATCTCCTCGCGCAGAGACTGCACCATGGTCTTGAGTTGAAGGCTCTCACGGTTGGCTGAAGTGCGTGCCATCTGCAGCGCCTCATCCTTGCTCGCTTCACCTCGCTCCAGATTGTCACGCAACAACGTAATCGTCTGCTTGAGATGTCCGACTTCGATCTCCAGCTCACGATTCAGAACCGTCAGTTTTTTCTTTTTCTGTTCTGCGCTCATAGATGGATAAAAGTCTATATTAAATTGGGTGTTTCCAAAGCAATAATCGATAAAATACGGTTTTCCTTAGCGCCACGAAATCTCCACTGTAGAGTACAGAGAGGTCTCACAAGATAAACCTGAACGATTTAAACCTTCAGAGTAGACCTTCTTGGCTGAGAAGCTTAACGCTCCCGCAGTGCGTTCTGCTGCGCCTTGAGAATAGGCTTGAGCAGGTAATCCAGTACAGTTTTATGTCCGGTCAACAACTCTACGGTTGCAGTCATCCCGGTAATGATCGGTAGAGGATTCTCTTCACTGCCCAATGCATTCTTGTCGGTTCTCAGGCGAACACGATAGTAACGCTCACCCTTCTCATCAATGATTGTATCGGCACTGATCTGTTCCAGTTGAGCAGAAATACCACCATAAATCGTTGGATCATAAGCGGTAAATTTGATCATCGCCTTCTGATCAGGGCGTAAAAATCCAATATCTGCGGGGCGAATCCGCGCCTCAATCAATAACTGGTCATCCAGAGGCACTACCTCCATAATCTCCATTCCAGGCTGAATGACCCCACCTACAGTATTGACCTTAATACGTTTTACCACACCATATACCGGCGAACGGATCTCTGTACGGCTGAGACGATCATTGAGAATACTCTGCTGCTCCTCTGACTTGGAGAGCATAGCACGTGCCTCACTCAACTCCTGAGTCGCTTTCGCCACGAAAGAGAGACGCTCCCCTTTTACCTTGTGGTCAATCTCATTGATGGTTGACTCAATACGTGGAATCGCGGCTTTACTCGCCTCGTATTGTGTTAAGAGGTCTTGTTGTTGACGTTTGAGCCGCACCATCTCAATCTCGGACATCACCTTGATGCGACGCACCTCTTCCGCAATCTCCATCTCACGCCGGGCGAGACTGAGTCCTCCCTCCAGATTTTTCAGGTTCATCTTAAGTTCAACAAGCTCTTGTTGACGCTGTAGTCGTTGTGCATCAAGGATCGCCAAGACCCCCTCAAACTCCGACTTACGCACCTGATAGGCATACGCCTCACTCTCTGCAAAGTCGGTACGCTCCTCAGCGACAGCTTTAGGAGGGGTGTAGGGTTTACCCGCAACTTCAGCCTCTAAGCGGGCGATTTTTGCCAGCAGATAGAGTGTCTCATAACGGTTCTGTTTGGCATCTGAGATGAACTGGGTATCTGAAAGACGAATCACGACATCCCCCTTCTGCACCACATCCCCTTCACGCACGGAGAGTTCCTCAACAATTCCCCCTTCAAGATTTTGAATCACCTGCACCTGAGTAGAGGGGATGACACGCCCCTCCCCACGCGTCACCTCATCAAGAACGGCTTTATCTGCCCAGTAGATCCCCGTTGCCAATACCAGTACCACTGCAAGCAGCAACAGATGGTTGAAGGGTCGTATCCGATTGCTCGAAACCTTCGCCCACTCTTCATAACTGGTTTTAGCAGATCCAGCCATCGCTTATTTGAGCACAACAGGTGCGGGTAAAACGTACATAACGAGCCGGTAAACTACCCCTTCTCGGTATGGGTCCAGACACCATCCCAATCAGCCTCAGGAGGATTATCGATAAAGTGCTGGCAGCGATCGACATAAGTGATGGATGGTCCATCACCCTCCAAAACAGTGAGTGCTTTGCGGAACAGCTGCTGTGCACCAACAAAATCCATCTCTTTGTACTTCTGCAGCCCTTGCAGGTAGATCGGCACAACATCAGCCATTACTCCTGTCGTCTGGTTCTTGCGATCAAGTACATCATAAACGGTAACCGGCTCATTTTTGCCCACCACTCGAATCGTATCCAGTTCTCGGGTATCGATAAAGTCTTTGGCCTGCTCATAGGTTGATTCCGAGATCATCTGATGGTTCTTGTAGAACTTGTTGGCCCCTTCCAGACGGGCAGCAAGGTTTACCGAGTCTCCCATCATCGTATAGTCCATACGTTGTGAGGAACCCATATTTCCAACAATCATCATGCCGGTATTAACCCCCATACGCACCGTAAAGTCTACTGGCAACCACCCTTTATCAATCTGTTCCTGACGAAATGGCACAAGAAATTTTTGTTGATCAATAATGCTGTAACAGGCTCGTACTGCATGGTCCGGCTGCTCCAGAGGGGCACCCCAAAAGGCAATAATGGCATCCCCCTCAAATTTATCAATGGTGCCTCCCGTCTCTGCGATGATGTCACACATTGCAGTAAGATACTCATTGAGTAGCCCAACCAGCTCTGCGGGCGTCAGCTTCTCAGAGATGGTTGAGAAACTTGCCACATCCGAGAAGAAAGCGGTCATTTCACGGCTCTCCCCCCCCAGTGACATTTTTGAAGGATCTTTCACCAGTGCATCCACCACGTCTGGAGAGAGATACTGACCAAATGCCGCTGTCACAAACCCCTTTTGATCACGCTCCAAAAGATAGTGACGCAGATTGATCACCAAATAGGAGAGGAATGCCGCAACCATCACATAACTCATGGAGAAGACCATCCCGTGATCGATATAGAGTTTTCCAGCCAGGTAGGAGTAGCCTGAAAACAGCAGAGCTGTGAATACAAAACTGATTGCTGGCTTGTTAATGAAACTGATCAGCAACATTGCAACCATCATTGCCATCAACACCATAAACTCCTGGTCTTGAGTTGCAGGCTGTAGCGGTGCTCCCTTCATCAGAGTATGGATACTATCTGCAATAATTTCTACTCCGTAGACCATACCAACCGGTGTATCGAACCAGTCATGTGAAACTTCGGAGGTATCACCGACCACTACGATCTTTCCATCAAACAGATAAGCCATATCCTCCAGCTCATCTTCATCCAGGTCCAAAATTTCCATCGCACTGACACCCGCGGTCTCACTCAGGAACGTGGTGCCTGTAGGTAGAGAGGGNAANTCGATATGAAACTGACCAAAATGGTCCAGCGGCACCTTAACCTGCTCACCAATTGTCAGGAAGGTCTGCTTGCCCTCTTTAATCAAGGCGGGTTCAGTTTCGTAATACATGGCCAGTGCTTGCACCGCAAAAGGCCAACCATCATTTACCTCCAGGGTATCGTCACGTACCTTCAACTTGGAGAGACTGGTGACAATGGAGCTGGAGGAGGAGATATTGGTATAACCACTCTTGGCAGAATCACGCAAACCCACTGTAGGGTAGTTCATCGCTTTAAACTTACCATCTACAATCTGTGCCTGGGATACCAACAGGCTCTTACCGGTTGCCCCCAACCGTTCTGCTGTCTCTGGATCTTCATCATAAGAGCTGGGGAAGTCCATCAAGACGTCAAGCGCGATGACTTTGGCGCCCATCGCATCCAGCTGAGAAGCAATACGCGCAATATCGGTACGGCGCAGTGGAAAGCTGCCATACTCTTCAAAAAATTGCTCATCGGTATTGACGATGAAAATTTGATCCTGCGAGAAACTCGTCTGTTCCTGATCTCCGCCAGACATGCGAAGCAGCTGTCTGGCTGAAAGTGTCTGCTCCTCTAGCAACGCAAAGGTCTCGTTGTACTCTGCCGGAATCATCGACAGAAACAGAGCAATCGTAATCAAAATGTCGTAACGACCCAGTATTTTCTTCACGCTTAAACCTCCAACGGATTATTATCTAGAACCCAAAAAATAAATGCTCACAATAGGTTGTATCTACTGGTACACACATCGTTAATAAAAGATTCCTTATTATCTAACCAGATCACTCTCACATTTCATAGAAAAAGTGGTCTGGATAGATAGCAAAACCCTGCAGACTACATCATGCGATATAGTCTGCAGGGTCTCTACAGAGATGAAAAAGGATACTTAACCTTCTTCCTCTTCCAGCTTCTTATACAGCTCACCCTCATGAGAGAGCAGCTCACCCAGCTTCAATGAACGGATATGCTCCAGCATCTGTGGACGCATATCGATCTCATCCAGGTTCTCGGCAAAGAACTTACTGTAAATATCCAGCGCACCTACCTTGATACCATCGTTATCCAGAGAGATCGCCTCTAGCAGCTCATCACCACCACGAGCAGCCTTACGAGAAAGGATTGCCTCTTGCTCTGAAGCGTCAACCCAGATAAAAGCACTCGCTCTTCTCACCTTTTCAGAGGCCAGTTCACCACCCTTCAGCAGCTCAACCTTGTACTTATGCCTTCCAGGAGCCATATCCTTCACGGCATGGCGCACAACCAGCTGACCTTTAGGTGCCGGAATAAGAGTTTCCTGCTTATCAATGGTCAAGCGATAGCTGAATTCGGCATAGCTTTCATCAGTAATCTTAGCTGCCTTTTTCACAACGGGGTTTTCAATCACATTATCCCAAACCAGCTCTGGCCATGCCGCAGCGAGCTTGTAAGGAGAACGTTTGGTGTCGCTTGCAGCGCCCAGCTTGATCTTCAGACCACGTCGTACTGTAGTGTACTTCTGTCCTTTCTTGAAGCGATTTCCGAGGCTTGCGACCAGATTGCCCTTGCCCTCGACCGCCTCACCCAGAGTACCCGAGGTTGCTTTTGCTCCCTCTGCAGTGATTTCAACCACCGTGTTTGCACTCAGTGCACGTGACATACTTGTTTTCTGGTTAAGGAAAGTACCCTTACCATTCGCACCCGTACGGATTTGATAACCGGGGAATAGGAATTTATTGCGTCTAACCTTCTTCCACTTCTTACCGTTCTTGCTGTACTCAATTTCACCATCCACATTCATGATCATGGTGACAGGGGCACCTTTCTTCTTTTTACCCTTTGCCAGCACCAGATCACCCTGCACCACCAACAGCAGAGAGAGCACGCTCGTTGCTAAAATTTTTACCCATCTACTCATTTCAATACTCCTTCATCTATACGAAAACCAAGAATTCTCAAAAAAACTCAACCACTTTACTCATACTATAATCCAACTACCCCTCAGAGTCAGCCCTTGATTGCCCCCTCCACCATAAAGAATGCTGACCAGACATAAGGGTGCGCCCACTCACCAGACTCAACCATCTCTATCTGTGTGTTGCGCAGTGCCGAGTGGACATCCTCACCCGCTAACACACGCTGATAGAGCCCCGTCATCAAGGCTTGGGTACCAGCATCACTCACTTCCCACAGTGAATTTACAACAGCACCGGCACCCGCTTCCTGAAAAGAGCGGCGTAGACCATATACGCCCTCCCCTTCATGAATTTCACCCAATCCAGTTTCACAAGCTGAGAGGATTGCCAGCCGTGTTCCGGTCAGATTCAGCCCCAACACCTCCAACGCTGTCAACACACCATCATTATCGGTATCAATCTCACCCAACATCTTGGCGTTGGCATTCAATCCGGCAAAGGCCAACCCCGCACGCATCAACGGGTTATCTCCAGGAGGGGGAATATTGACACTGGCGCCACGCGTCAACTTACTGAGCCTCTTCTTCAGTTTCTCATTAGGTTTCAGGAAAAAGCCATGAGTAGAAATATGCAGTACCTCAGGTGGCTCCATTGTGCGCAACAACTTCTCTTGCGCAGCCTTTTTCTGAATCAGATGGGTAGCCGCCGTCTTCTCTTCATCACCCGCATCTGAGATCTGCTCCTTGATCAGGCGCCCCTCCTCCTCTGCACCCGGCAACGGAGAAAAGCTCAATCCACGCATCCCATGAGACATTCCGCGCATCGCCTGATTATTGGCAACTGCTGAACGCTTGCCATTGAGAGCCGCCAGCATACTCTTACCTGTCACCTCATCGGTATCGTAATCAGGACCAGCCATAATCATATAACCACCCTGTGCCACCGGAATGTCTGATGGAATCAGGTCCCGACTGGAAGAGATGGTGTGCAGATCTATCGCAGACAATAGATAGGACTCATCATCATCCACCATCGCATTGAAGGGGAGGATATTGAGCATCCCATCTGGCACCACATATACATTGGAAATTTCACCTAAACTTTCAGCAATCGGAGCCCAAACCATGCCATAGGTCTCCATTCCCATCTCTATCAGCTCATCTTCACCGACAAACTCATCCTGAATCACCTCTCGCAGCACCTCGATCATTTCGTTAATTGCCTGTAGATCCTCATAGAGGTAATGGTGATAGGAGATCTCTCCCTCCTCTTTTTTCAGAATCGCTACCTGCAATTTACTGGTATTCTCAGCATCACGGAAGATCAGATAATCCACCAGCGCCGAATCATCCGGCATATGCTCCTCCAGGGTCGCCAGAGAGACCTCTGCAGCCGCTTCGCGGAAGCGGACGCTGGCCCGCCCCAACTCTCCCTCCAGCGCACTGATCTCCTCTTTCAGGTTATAGGTCTTCTCCACGAAGGAGACCGCTGAACTCTCTTCTGTTGGCCCAGAAAGTGTTAATGCCGCCAGATCTTTACGCGTTTTCATCAGCGCATCACTGATTGCCGTCAAGGCTGGCTCATCGGCCATCTTAGTCACCTGATGAATCTGTGAGGCGACTTGCAACAACAATCCTTTACGCAACAAGCTGATACGCATCAACTCACGCCCTGCGTCTTCAGATTCCATTTGAGAAACCATATCCATATAACGATAGAGCTCCGGGCGATGGAGCCGAATATACCCCTCTCGCGCATTTTCACTGGTCGCCCATAACATCTGATCCAGGAATATGTTGCGACGTTCAAAAATTAGCTGCTGGGTTTTAAATGCAGCCTCTATCTGCTCTGTCTTACGCTGTAAAGCTACCAGGGTATTTAATGTTTCAAAAGTATAGGGGTGCTGTTCACCCAAGTTTTCCTCATTCTGCTTCAGTGTCTTCAGCAACAACTTTTCAGATTCTTCAACTTGATCCAAATCCATATAAAGTTTGCCCAAATCATGTTGAGAACGGAGTGTATCGATATGGTTCTCACCCAACACCTCACGCCTCAACTCTAAGGCTTGACTGATATTCGCCTCTGCCTCGTCCAGCTGCCCCAAGGCATGCTGTACACGCCCCAGGTTATTCATACCTTTCAAGGTCTTTTGGTGACGCTCACCAAGGCTTGCACTCCACAACCCCAACACCTCTTCAAACATCCCTGCAGCCTCTTCATTCTTCTCCTGCAGCATATAGAGATAAGCCAAGTTATTCATCACCGCGACCGTATCCGGGTGCTCTTCTCCCACAGAACCACTCAACAGCTCAATAACCTGTTCGTAGAGCGGTTCAGACTTATCAAACAGCCCTTGACTCTCATGCAAGAGTGCCAGGTTATTCATATTGGCCAGTGTAGTTGCATGATCATCGCCCAATATCTTGGTTGATGTCTTTAGCGCCGTTCTGAACAGTGGCTCGGCACGATCATAGAGACCTTGATTTTCAAGCGTCAACGCCAGGTTATTCATGATTGCAATGGTTGAAGGGTGCTCCTTACCAACGGTCTTGGTAAAGCGCTCCAGTGCCAACTCATACCCTTTCTCTGCTTCATAAAAACGGGACTGCTTACGCCGCAGACCAGCCAGATTATTGAGGCTGGTGATCGCATTAGGATGCATCTCCCCCAATGTATCTACCTCACGCTGCAGAATTTCCTTTGTCTCAGACTCCGCCTTATTGTAGAGCCCTTGATCCTCATAGAGCATTGCCAAAATACCTTTGGCCTCAAACTTCAGGGTATCGGAGGTCTTTTCTGAAACAATCAGCTTATCCAGAATTCTCTCTGCCTCTGTATATTCCGCGCCCAAACGGGCCAAATCTGCCAGATAGATCTGTGTCTGAATCCAGCCCGGATGGCTCTTGCCACCCACTCCACGCAGAATTTTGGCTGCTCGACCATAGGCAAACCTCGACTTCACAAAATTACCCTGACGAGAGTTCATCAACCCCAACTGTTTAAAACAGCTTCCTGTCATATGGTGCCAACGGCCCAGCGTCTTATCAGCACCTACGCAAGCACTCAATAGCACTTTGGCGGCAGCATCATATTCACCCCGCAACTCTTCCACATTGGCCAATATATGGCTAGCCTCCAATAAAACAGGGTGCCCTGCACCCAGCATGTTATTAAATTTCATCAATGTCTTTCGGTACCAGGTTGCAGCCTCATCCAGTTGGCCATCTGCCTGTAGGTACTGTCCAATCATTACCTGTATAGCCTGCATTTCCGGATGGTTTTCTCCATAAGCCGCAATGACATTCTGCTCAACCTCCTTCAGTTTGGAAATGGCCTCTTTTTTCTTGCCGGCTGCAAACAGTGCCCCTGCCCACTTCTTGCCTGTCTCAATCGACGCACGATGTGCTGTACCAAACAGCTCCTCAGACAGCGCCTGAACCTTAGCCCCTTCTTTCACTGCGAGATCAAATTTTTTCTGCTGCACATAGGCTGCAAGCTGATCAAAGGCCTTTCTCCACTGCTCCCCTGCATCCCCATCCATCTTGAATGATGCCAGCTTCTCCTCTGCCCATTTTGGTAGCCTTCTTGCCAAGCGTTCAACTTTCAGGTTATAGACCTGTACAGCCTCATAATCTTTTCGCTTAGAGGCAAGTTTAGTGGCCTTGTGATACAAAGGCAGAGCTAAGTCAGCATTGCCTGCTAACTCACTAAGAATCGCTGCATCCACCAGATAACCCTCATTTTTCGGGTCGAGCTTGGCCGCTTTCTGTAGATGGTTAGAAGCCTCTACAAAGTTTTTCTGCTGGTACTGCTCCATCCCCAATTGTGCCTCAACCGCCGCCCCTTCCGAGTCCACGATCGGTTTTGCTGCAAACGCCAGATCCATTGAAAAAAGCAGGGCTGATAGCGCAACCAATGTACCTCTATACATATCTATAGACTCCAAACAAGTAGAATACCTTCTGAAACAGTTCGCTTCCTAAAGAACTATCGAAAAAAATTCTGGAATAATATACAAAAACACCACTATTTTACTGAATCGCATACGATATAAGACAAACTCATTGACCCATATCAATAATTCTTCTATGGTTACAGACAACCCAAAGAAGTATACATTAATAACTATAGGGAGGGTTCATGGCAAGTCAAATCCGATTCGGAGACTACCTCAGTAAGGTCTCGGTCCAACATAATAAAATTAACTATAACCAGCTTACCCCAAAGCCCGAAAAGGACAGTAATGGAAAGCTGATCCCCATTCACCCCAAAAAATTAACCTTTACCCCTGTCGATATAGTCCGTCTGCTAAAACCCTATCTGGGTGTACGTATCATGGAGCAGTTGCAGGCAGTTATCCCCCTGGGACTCTATCTCGCTCTCTTTCAAATTTTAATGCTACGCCAAGATGTTACAGACTCATGGGTTATCACTATGGGGCTGGGTGCCGTTATTATTGGACTGATGCTCTTTATGGAGGGACTCAAACTAGGGCTAATGCCCTTTGGTGAGGTGATTGGTAACGGCCTCCCCAAAAAATCCCCTCTCCCGGTAGTACTGCTGGTCGCCTTCCTATTAGGTATCGGTGTCACCTTTGCGGAACCTGCAATCGGTGCACTACAGGCCGTTGGTGCCAGTGTAGATGTCACCAAGGCCCCCTACCTCTACACCCTTCTCAATGATTGGTCGGGGGTACTGGTATTGATGGTAGGTGCAGGTGTCGGATTAGCTGCTGTGTTAGGCGCGCTCCGCTTCTTGCGTGGTTGGAGCCTTAAGCCAATGATCTATATGGCACTGATTCCCACACTACTGCTTACCAGCTACATGATGATGGACCCTGAACTGGCTGCTGTACTGGGGCTGGCCTGGGACTGTGGGGCGGTCACTACAGGACCCGTAACAGTACCACTGGTACTCTCTCTAGGTATCGGTATCGCCTCCGCTTCAGGTAAAGGGGACTCCTCACTATCCGGGTTTGGAATCGTTACCCTAGCTTCTCTGTTCCCGATCATTGCAGTTCTATTGTTAACTCTCTATGTCTCCAGCGTCTCCTCAGCAGATGCTATCATTCAGGCCGCACAGAGTGGCGCTGCCGCTGCAGCAGCTGTGGTACCACAATGGTATGAGCAGACGCCAATGGCTGAGGTGATTGGTGGAGTTCGAGCAATCGTTCCTCTGGTCATCTTCCTGGTCATCGTTCTCTACTTTGTACTCAAAGAGAAGATTAGTCAGCCCGGAATCGTCTTCTACGGCATTTTCCTGGCAGTAACCGGTATGATCGTCTTCAGCATTGGACTAAGCTACGGACTTGCCAAACTGGGCGGACAATCCGGTGGTTTGGTACCTGCAGCATTTTCACAGCTACCCAGCGTTGAATCCTCACCACTCTATGACTATGCAACCGGCGTCACCATTGCTCTGGCATTCGCATGGCTACTGGGTTTTGGTGCAACACTGGCAGAACCAGCACTAAACGCTCTGGGGATGACTGTTGAAAACCTGACCAATGGTGCCTTCAAAAAGAGCACTCTGATGTATGCAGTCTCTTTCGGCGTAGCCTGTGGTATTGCAACCGGTGTGTTTAAAATCATTTATAACATTCCGATCGCATCGCTACTGATTCCAGCCTATATCATCGGTATCATTTTCACCTACTTCTCAACAGAAGAGTTTGTCAACGTTGCCTGGGATAGTGCAGGCGTGACAACCGGACCGGTCACGGTACCTCTGGTACTTGCTATGGGGCTTGGGTTTGGCAATGCGGTTAATGCTGTTGATGGTTTCGGCATCCTCTCTATGGCCTCTATTGGCCCCATTCTCTCAGTAATGGCAGTCGGACTCTGGATTCAGTTCAAGGCTCGCCGTGCTGCACAAAACACCCTAATTCAAACAACAACTGTCGTAACAGGAGAAAGCGCATGAGTGCTCGTAACATTACCATTCTTACCGGTGTATCACTGATCACCTGTATCGTCCAACGTGGAAATGGAGATGCCATCATTAAAGCGGCACAAGAAGCTGGTGCGCAAGGTGCAACTGTCAATTTTGCAAAAGGGACCGGTATCCGCGAGCGCATGGGTATTCTGGGGGTTGCTGTTGAGGTTGATAAAGAGGTCATTCAAGTGATCGTCTCTACTGAGCAGCAAGAGCTTATTTTTGAACAGATGTATCTTGCCGGAAACCTCGACACACCAGGGATGGGGATTATGTATATTACTCCACTCGATAAGGCTGCCACCTATATTCCGGCTGAGCTGATCGAAAAACTGGCCTAAGGAGAGTCCATCATGAATTTAGAGTCCGATAATAAATTGATCACCTGTTTGATCCCAAAGGGTAAAGGGGTCAAAACCATCTCTGCACTGAAGGATGAGAAGCAAGTCAATAGCGCCAACGTCTATAGTGGACGCAGCAATCTATTTCGTGCAGATGGACATGAAATTGAGTCTGAGACCCTGGCAGTGGTGGTACCTGAAGAGCGGGCTGAGGAGATCTTCTCTTTCCTCTATGAGCAATTAGAGATTGACTCTCCCAATAACGGTATCCTGTTCCAAAACCCTCTTTCTTCAACAACCCAATTTAGTGTTGATCACAGAGGTCAAGATACCTCTTCATAAGTCCTGAGTGGCTGTCCGAGAATAGAGAGTCTACGCGCCCATCCTTACTCTGATCACCTCAGATTAAGGATGGTCAGCCGGAGAAGGCGCTGCCCTATCTCCACCCTTTAGCAAATATCCCCTTCTTCGCTTTACGCTTACCCTTCACCGCACCTATTTTCGCACCGGTAAAGTCGGCCCCTTCGATATTGGCTCCTGCAAAGTTTGAACTCCCCAAATCACAACCACGGAAGTCAGTCCAGGTCAGATCTGCACCTGAAAAATCAATACCTTTAACCTTTGCCCCACGAAAATCAGCGGCCGCAAGATCTGCTCCTTTAAAGTTGGCCAAAGACAAATTTACTTTCGAAAAGTTGAGACCATATCCCTTCATCTTCTTTGC
Source organism: Gammaproteobacteria bacterium (assembly GCA_013349825.1). Classification (GTDB taxonomy): domain Bacteria; phylum Pseudomonadota; class Gammaproteobacteria; genus Thiopontia. The sequence continues at coordinate 18,963 of DUYW01000031.1, forward strand.
GGTCAACCCGGTCATATCGGCACCTTCAAGCTTCGCACCCGACAACTTCGCACCACTCAATACCGCCTTTTTCAAGTTGGCTCCACTCAGGTCTGCTTTCTTTAGGTCTGCCCCTGTCAGTTTCTTACCACTCAAGTTGGCCTTGATTAAGATAGCACCGGTTAGATCACACTTTTTGCATGCTTTCTTTTTCTTCACCTTCTTCACATCGCTGGGGCTGGCCGCTTCCCCCTCCAGAGGAAGGAGCAGAGGAGCCAACATCAATAACAAGAGAGTCAGAACACCCCAGCGATTTTGGTTTTTGGTACGACTTCCCAACATATCATTCAATCCTTCATTTAATCTTTATTCTTCTTGCTCTTCTTTTTCTTTTTCCTTCTCTTCTTCTTTTTCTTCTTATCGACCCGTTTACCACCCTTGACCTTGACCCCTTTCTGCCAAGCCGGGGCATCTCCACCAGAGGCCTCTTCAAATTTGACCTGTTTATCAACCTTAATGATAACGCGCCTGTTCTCTGCCTGGTTCGCTTTAATCGGTTTACCACGCTTCGTCCGATTCGGTACTTTGGGTTGTGAGTCTGCAAATGCCGCTGCTTTCACCCGCCTCCTATCCATTCCATGATCTGTCATAAACTTGAGAACATTGATCGCACGAACCGATGAGAGCTCCCAGTTAGAGGGGAATTTCGCGGTATTGATCGGATCATCATCAGTATGACCCTGCACCTCCATCTGTGCACCATCTACAGCAGCAATGGTTCTTGCCAACTGTGTCAATATCGGCTTAATGGAACGTTGCAGCGTTGCAGAGCCACTGGTAAAGAGTGAGTTATTCGCCAATTCCAGTTCAAAGCCACCAGGCGTCTTGGTCATTTTGACATACTCACCAACCCCACGCTCCTCAATCATCTCATCGACGTTTTCCATCGCTTTGTCAGTAGCGCTCTTCTTCTCTGACTTTTCAGCCTGCTCTGCTTCTGAAGGTTCGGTGAGTGGCTCCTGAATCGCTGTAGTGACTACACGTGCAAAGGCCTCTTTCATCCCTTCGGTCACTTCACCATATTTCGCAGGATCAAAATTGGCCATTGAGAGCAGCAGAACAAAGAAAGCCATCAGCAGCGACATCAAGTCGGCGAATGTGGCCATCAACTCATCACATTCTTCACACGCCTCTGGTTCTGGACATTTCTTTGCCATTTTCTATAGACCAATCGTGGTTAAGTTCTTATGACCACTTACTCAGCCACATCAAACCAGGCTGGTGGTGCCAGATAGCTGTTGAGTCGGTCCTGGATCTCTCGACCTGGACGTTGATCAGCCAACATAATGAAGCCTTCAACCAACAACATATTACGAAAACGGACCATCTCCTCTTTCTGTTGCAGCTTTTCTGCTGCAGGTAGAAAAACCATCTGCGCAAAAATTACACCGTACAGTGTTGTCAACATCGCAACCGCCATACCTGCACCCAGTGCAGCGGGGTCCCCCCCCATGTTGCCTAACATAATCACCAGCCCCACCAGGGTTCCGATCATTCCATAAGCCGGAGAGAGGGTAGCCATCTTCTTCAACACCCCCACCTGCAGTGTGTTTCGCTGAAATGAGGTTGCATTCGCCGTCTCCAGCAGCTCACGCAGCTCATCCCCCTTATAGTTCGAAAGGACAAACTTTCCACCCACTGCTAAAAACTGGTCTGCGGTGTCACCGCCCATCTCCTGCTCTAGCGCAACCACACCTTGTGTCTGTACGGTCTTCGCCCAGCCAATCATCCGCTCCACATCTGCAAGCAGGGTAAAAAAGGTCACTGTTGTAGGTTGAAATTGTGTAATCAGCGCTTTAAAAGCCCTATTCACATAGAGCGGCTGATAGGACATATAGGAGCCTGCAATTGCTCCCCCGCCAACCATCGCCAAACTGGAGAGGCTCAAAAAAATTGCGGGATTGTCCGTATTCGCAAAGATCGCCCAAAGGAAGAGCCCAAATCCAGCCAGAATGCCTACAAGTGTACCGATTGACATCTACCTACCCTCTCATTCAAATAAATACTTAAGCCATCAATAAAATTTGACGCTTTTCCCTACCACACCTGCTTGTGCATAAAATATGCCATACAAACATTACCGTGCTCAACATACCCAACAACAGTCTATGCCTTCGACTGCAACATCCTCTGCATACGCTTAATCAAACTCAATACAATAGCCCTCAAGATTGGAGAACTCTTCGCCAACATCAAATTGATATCCTTTCTTGAGACCTGCATAATCTCTGTATATTCAAGAGCACGAATAGTTGCGCTTCGCTTGTCATCGGATGAGAGGATCGCCAACTCACCAAACACCTCTCCCTTCCCCAGGGTTGCAAGAACCAGTCGATCACCATCCTTCTTTTCAATGTAGACCTCGACAGACCCTACCCGGATCACACCAGCCCACTCCCCACGCATCCCCTGCTTGAAGACCTCTTCATTTGCTGAAAACTTTTTCATTGCTGTGGCCATTACACTATTCCTATCTAGTTCACTTCGTCAGTTACATCAACCTTGTTCTCTTCATTGCGGGCTTCCATAACCTCCACCTCCCGGTGTACGTATCGTCAAAACCTGGCCCGCTTTCACCTTCAAGGAGCACTTGGCAGGGAGCACTGCACCATCCAGTTCGTTCTCACCGACAGCACCACACTCTCCTTGCTGGAGACCCCATGGGGCTGACTCACGCCGTTCTGTCAATAAAGTCACACGGCTCTCGTGCAAAAACTGAAAGCTACGGACAATACCATCGCCACCTTGTTGACACCCCGAACCACCCGATGCAAGACGAATGCCATAGTGCTGGACACGAACCGGCACAGTCATCTCTAGTACCTCAACGGGTGTATTTAAGGTATTGGTCATATGTGTCTGCCTTGCTGACAGACCATGACAACAGGGCCCCGCCCCCATACCACCCCCGATGGTTTCATAATAGTCCCAATATCGGCCATTCAACCTTCCACCCATCGCAAGGTTATTCATCGTGCCCTGACTGGCTGCAGCCATCTGTTGAGGTATCGCCTGACTCAGCGCCCCCATCACTACGTCGACGACACGACTACTGGTCTCAACATTCCCTGCCGCCACCGCAGCAGGGAATAGAGCATTTAATAGTGAACCCTTTGGCGCTGCAATGGAAATCGCCCGGAAACTACCCGCCGCTGCAGGTGTTTGAGGTGGCATTAAAGTACGAAACAGGTAATAGACTGCAGCGGCTGCAACAGAGAGAGGGGCATTGATATTGCCTGCTGTCTGTTTAGCGGTACCACTGAAGTCGACCCTTACCTTACCTTTGTTTACCTCAACCGAAACACGAATCGGCAACGCATGGTTGCCCTGACCATCATCATCCATCACATCTTCATAGGTGTAACACCCTTGAGGAATTTGATTCAATGTCTCTGCTGCAAGTTGCTCCGCATAGCGGTTGAGTGACTGCAGCCCTTCTCGATACACATCAACGCCAAGATCTCCAATCCACTGTTGCAGACGTTTCAATCCCGCTCGATTGGCGCTGACCTGGGCCTCAAAATCCCCCTTTGAAAGTTCCGGGTTTCGCAAGCCTGATAAAATCTTTTGATAGAGGGGCTTCTGCAACACCCCTTCCCGATATAGATGGCTGGGTGAGATTATAATTCCCTCCTCTTGGAGCGTAGAGGAGACTGGCATGGAGCCGGGAGTATCAGCACCAATATCAGCATGATGCGCACGATTGACCACAAACCCCTCAAGCTCATCCTCAATAAAGAGTGGTGAGATCATGGTGACATCAGGAAGATGTGTTCCTCCCAGATAGGGGTCATTGAGAATAACCAGATCTCCATCTGACCATTCAATCTGGTTCACCACATCTTCCATCGCAAAAGCCATACTACCCAGATGGACGGGTATATGGGCGGCTTGAGCACAGAGTGCACCACTACAGTCAAAGATAGCGCAGGAGTAGTCCAGACGGTCACGAATATTGGGTGAAAAGGCTGAACGTTGCAAAACAGCGCCCATCTCATCACAAACCGCACTGATTCGGCTTGCAAAAATAGTTAAATCAACAGCATCCATAAATTACAACTCGTTACCACCACTCTCCTGTCAAGAGTACCTCTAATAGCTCTGGATAAGTCAGCTGTGAACTCAGATACCTACTCATGGGCTGTTAGAGGCATCTAAAAAGTCCAATAGCAAATAATTAGCAGCTACTCTGCACAATACTGTTTCTATTATACCTTTAGCGGGCTATGCACTTGACGTGAGTAACCCCTATATGTAGTGTTTTGAGGAGTGAGCACCAAACAAACACCAATAGCTGGAATTGACTACCCTCGTACA
>DUYW01000032.1 GCA_013349825.1 Gammaproteobacteria bacterium
AAGATCGCAGCCAATAGCAGGCTATTAGCAAGGTTTTCAACGAAGATATTGGGCGCTATGGGCGTTAGGCATTTACACATGACTTATTCAGAGGTTCCATAAGCATGTGGAACATGCGCTGTAACAGGGCATAAATTTGGTTTTAGAGTGGGATTTTGTATAAACATTTACAAAATTGAGGAATTATTGGTTGCTTCCTGAAAAATAACACATCAAAATAGTCGGGTTTGTTGAGGCATCGATCTCAACCCCGAATCCATATTTTAATAAAGGAACTAAATTCGATGGCAAACCGCATCCAGTTACAACCGAGTGGTCATGATTTTGAGAGTAAAGAGGGAGAAAATATCCTTGAGTCTGCACTGGAGCATGGTGTCGCTTTTCCATATGGCTGCCAGAATGGTTTTTGTGGAGCCTGCAAGGCCAAAGTAGTCTCTGGCGACTATGAATATCAGGATGAGTACAAGCCTCAGCCTCTGACAGAAGATGAATTAGCTGACGGTATGGTGATTTGCTGTAAGGCAGAGGCGAAAAGTGACCTGACGGTAGCGGTGGAAGTGGTCAAAGGTGCCGAGGAGATCAAAGTACATAACATGCCGACCAAGGTTGTTAAGATCGAGAAACTGGCAGATGACGTAGTGCGCCTCTACCTCAAAACACCTGAGGATGAGAGCATGCAGTTCCTCGCCGGGCAGTATATTGAGATACTAATGGAGGATAAACGTCGCGCCTTCTCAATTGCCAATGCACCTCACAATAACGAGGAGATTGAACTCCATATCCGTCTGGTCGAGGGAGGGTACTTTACTCCGCACGTTTTTAATGAGATGACCGAGAAAGAGATTTTACGCATTGAAGGACCGTTGGGTGGTTTCTATCTGCGTGAAGATTCGCGCAACGACATCGTGATGATTGCGGGTGGTACTGGATTTGCACCAATTAAGGGAATTATCGAACACGCGATTGAGCTGGGTAAGAAAAATATGATCCACCTCTATTGGGGAGTGCGCGGTCAAAAGGATATCTATCTCAGGGAGCTTGCGGAGCAGTGGGTTGCCGAGCATGAGAATATCAAGTTTGTGCCGGTTCTCTCCAATGCGGATGAGGGTTGGGAGGGGCGTAGTGGTTACGTCCATGAGGCGGTATTTGAAGATTTTTACGACCTTTCAGGCCGTGATGTCTATGTGGCAGGCCCGCCAGTGATGGTCAATGCCTGTAGAGAAGCCTGTACCAAGCGTAAATTGCCAGAGAAACGTTTCTATTCTGACTCGTTTGAAATTGCTGGTGCCACCGAAGGTAAGTAACGATTGACAGGAGGTTGTGGCTGCTCGTCACCCCGCAATAGCGCAACCTCCTGCTCAAAGTAGTGCAGTGCAGCGGCAAGATCCTGGTTATGCTTCATCAGCTCTGCCAACTCCTGATAAGTGGCACTGCCAGGTTCAATCTCAAGACTTCTCTCCAAGTGGTGTTGGGCTGCACCCCACACCTCACTGCGGATAAAGAGTCGGCCTAGCGTCAAGTGTAGTGCGGCACTATCCTCATGCAGTGCCAGCCATTTCTGGGCACTGTTCAGTTGCTGCTCTAGAGTTGATGAAGCTGACGAAGAGAATGTTCCATAGAGTGTCACCAGCTGTTCAGACCACTGGTAGTTGATCTCTTTTCGTAGCAGAGTTTCACACTCCTCACGACTGCCGACGGTGAGCAGCAGGGTGATGTAATGGTAAAACAGCACAGGATTGTGACGCTGTTTCTTGGATAGGTGGTTCCACTGTTTGACCAGTGCGCCATGTCCTCCCCGCTCTGTTCTCTCAGTCAAGAGCTGGGTTTCGACCTGTAGTTCCAGATGCACTAGCTCATCGGTTGGAAAAGCTTTCATCTTTCGTAACCTGGGCAGTAGCTCCAGAAGAGACTCCCACTGCTGCAGGGTAGAGAGGGATTGAGTCAAGAGCTGCAGTAGCTTCCTATGGTTTGGGCGCTCATTTTTTAACTGCAGGAGGATGTCTAGAGCATCCTCGTATTGGTGGTGACCAATCTGCTGCTCTGCCTGAGTGAGACGAATTACAAAATCAGCCTTGGGTGTCTCTTGGTGTGCCTGTTTCAAATAGCGGTCACGACGATCATCAGCATTTTGGTGTTGTGCCGCATTGGCTGCACCGAGATAGTGCATTAATGGGTTTTCACTATGCCCGGCAGATTGAGCGAGCAACTGCTCCGCCTTTTTCCAATCTCCTTCAGCGAGGGTGATCAGCCCTTGATTGAGCTGTTTTTGTGCACGTTTGACGCGATGGCGCTGATTCCACTGTTTAAGATCACGAGGGGAGTGGATAAAACGCAACAGCAGGTGAATCAGGAATTGTAGCCCCCAGAAGCCTACCAACAGTGCAATCAATGCAAAGCTTGGGCTTGTCTCTATACTCCAGCCGTTGAGACGCAGTAATAGATAGCCACTCTGCCCTTTCAGCTCCAGTGCAGCAACGCTGGCGATCAGCAAGATCGATGTTAGTACCAGTATCCGTCTCATGATTCACTGGGTGCAGTGGTAGCTGCTTCCTGAGTAGCCTCAGCGTTGTCAGCGCTACGTTGAGCCGTGATGGCACGTAATCTGCGGTGGGCCTCACCAATTATGGGTGGCTCAGTTCTGATCTCCAGGCCATCCAGAGTATTGAGTTGCTGTTGAATGTGGAGTACCGCTTTACTCTGTTGATCAAATAGCTGTAACCACTCCAGAGCATGGTGCAGACGCTCGTTAAACAGTGCAGAATCTCGTAACAGTAGTGTACTTTGAGTCTGCTCCAGGCGCAGTTTAAGAATCAGGCGACTCATCTTGATTTCAGATTGAGTGGCAATGATTGGGAGCTCATGCTCTTTTTTATCAATACGAATCAGAGTTAACAGATCCTGCCAAACCTTATTCATAATACGTTCGGGGTTCCAGGGCTCATCGATAGCAGGCTCGGAGGACTCACTTCCAACCGCCACTGGCTGGTACTCCTCGAGCTGGAACACGGGTAGAGTTTCAGCGGCATCAATCGCCTCATTGAGCAGTGAACGGGCACCGTAAAGGTCGGGTTCACGGGTTGCCCGAACCTGTTTTAACTCCAGTTGAATAAGTTCATAAATCGGTAATAGAATGGGATCACCGGAAGCAGTAATCTGCTGTCCCGCCTGAGCCAATGCCTGTTGAGTACTCTCCAGATCTTTGGCAATCATTAACTGCTCTTCAGCAATCTGTAGTAGGCGGAGTGCGGCGGCGGTATGGAGATTGGTTTCGCGGCGGTCAACACGTCGAGCCAGAGCAGCAACGCTTTGATTGAGTTGGCGGCTCTGTTCCCGGTTGTTGTGGAGTAGCTGCTGCACCATCTGCTCTTGCTGCTGTAGAGCACTCTCTGTACGTGTCTTTAGGGCCTCAAATGCCTGTTGTTGGTGCTGTATGACCCCCTGCTGTTGGCTGATCGATGCTTGTTGTGATTCTACCCGCCCGATTAACTGACTGGCTTGCCCCTGCAGATCATTGATCTGTTGACTCTCCTGTGTCATCTGCTGGCCTAGATACCAGGCGCTACCGACGGCCAGGACAACTCCAATCAGTGCAACTCCAATGGAGAGTGGAAGGGTACTGGGGCGCTGTTCGGCGTGCTCTTCCGAAAGCACTTCGGCCTCAACAATCACCTCTTCAGAAGGTGTTTCATGGCTACTCATAGGTGGGGTCTGCTCGAAATTATTATTGTATTGGAGGGTCGTAAAATGGTTGGTTGTAGAGTTTTTGATGATTCTATCTTGATTTCTCTCTGGTTTGACTACTCTCTGGCTATTGTACTCAATTCAGAGAGTGGATGACTGCTGTTCAAGGGCCTCTCCTTTATTGGATTCTGCTACAAAATAGCTTGTAAGTGTATCAAGGATTGCCGGATCACTGGGGTTTTGTGTGAGTAAAACAGAGTGAAGAAACCCCCGCTCTTGAGCCACCTCAGCAGTTCGTTGGCTGATCACCACCAACGGGGTATTCAGTAGATAAGCATGTCCTGCAGGGCCGAGTAGAGAAATCAGATTATCAAGCCCCTGATTACTGGTCACGATTGCGGCATCAATCTGCTGCTGTTGCCAGGCCTTGAGGATGGGTGCGGTATCGACGGCTGGAATGGTGCGACGATAGGCCTCTGCATAGTGGACGGTTGCCCCCCGTTCCCTGAGACGGGATGCAAGCAGTTCGCGCCCCCCCTCGCCACGGACAATCAGAACTCTTTTTCCTGCAACCTGCTGCAGTTGAGGGGTTGCCAACAGCCCTTCGCTATCGAAACGTTGTTGTGGAAGAATCGCGACCTGGTAACCCAGCTCTTCAACCATCCGGGTGGTTGCCTGACCAACTGCGGCAATAGCAATTTGCTTCGGCATCTGATGATTTTTTTCAATCATGCCAATACCAATGCGTGCTGCATTGGCACTGATAAAGATCAGAATATCAAAGCTGTCGAGTTGCTGAAACTGCTCATCTGCAGCATCTGGGTTGCCGGGGGGGACGATCTCAATCGCCGGGCAAGAGAAAACCATTGCACCAGCCTGCTCAATCTTCTCCACCAGCCCGACGGCTTGATGTGCAGGCCGGGTAACCAAAATACCACGCCCCGCAAGTGGAGTTTTAGGATTCTGCAGCAGCATAGAGAGGTTGAAGGATCTCTTCAGCACCACCACTGAGCAGCGCTTCAGCAACAGTTACGCCTAGGCTCTCTGCCTCTGAAGCGGCGCCACGAATTTCACGGCGGATAATGTTAGACCCATCAACAGCTCCCACCAGCCCTCGCAGATAGATTTCATCTCCCTCAAGTGTGGCATAACTGCCAATGGGTACCTGGCAACCCCCTTCAAGACGGTGGTTGAGAGCCCGCTCAGAGAGGACCCGGATTGTGGTTTCGGTATGGTTGAGGGGGGCGATCAGTTCCATCACAGCAGTGTCATTTTCACGGCACTCGATACCTACAGCCCCTTGACCAACGGCAGGAAGTATTGTCTCAGCGGGGATCTGGCTGCGAATTCGAGACTCCATTTCGAGTCGAATCAGTCCCGCAGAGGCCAGTATGATGGCATCAAATTCTCCATCATCCATTTTGCGCAAGCGTGTATTGACATTACCGCGGAGATCCAAAATTTCAAGATCTGGACGTAGATCCAGTAGCTGACATTTACGTCGCAGGCTTGATGTACCGACTCGCGCCCCTTCAGCAAGATCCTCAAATTGTGCATACTGGTTAGAGACAAAGGCATCGAGAGGAACTTCTCGCTCACAGATGACTGGCAGGGTCAGGCCGGGCGGTAACTCCATTGGTACATCCTTCATTGAATGGACCGCAATATCACACTTACCTTCAAGCATTTGCGCCTCTAACTCTTTAACAAATAGGCCCTTTCCACCAATTTTGGCGAGTGGAGTATCGAGGATTATGTCACCTTTAGTGCTCATGGTGACCAGCTCAACCTCCAGCCCATTATGGATCTCTTGTAGTCGGCTTTTAACATATTCAGCTTGCCACAGGGCGAGAGGACTTTTACGAGTTGCAATTCGAAGCTTGGATAACATGATAGGATTCCAGATAAAGGTTACAATTAGCGGTTTCATCAAAGTATATCACTGCACGCAATTAAATTTGACTGTAGTGATCAAAGGACAAGGAAAGTAGAGACCACGTCTCTTCAAAAGGTTGATTAATGCAGTTTTTTAAACAGCTCGTTTGGATATCTCCCATTTTATGGCTCACCTTCGGGTTGGCTCAGGCACAAGTCGATGGCATTCCATTAACAGAAAATTTACAACGTGATGGTGTATTGGCCAAGCAGCGTGGGGTTCCGCTACTGCTGATGGTTTCTGCAGAGGAGTGTCCCTACTGTATGGTCATGGAGTCAGATTATCTGGCACCGATGTTACGTAATCGTAATTACGACAGCCAAGTATTGATCCGTAAAATTTATCTCGATAGTTTTGATGAAATCACTGACTTTAAAGGCAATAAAGTAGCCCCTACCGACCTGAGCCAGGATTACGGTGTATGGGTAACCCCAACGCTGTTATTTCTCAACGGAGAGGGTCAAGAGGTTCAGAAGCGGATGATCGGATTGGGTGTTCGTGACTTTGTTAGCGCCTTTATTGATGAGTCGCTGCAGGCGGCGGCAAAATTTATCCCTAAAGGATTATGAGTGTTATGGAGCAGGAAGTGAAAGAGAAGCCCTGGACGGGTCGTTTTACCGAGTCTACGGATGCCTTTGTCGAGGCCTTTACAGCATCAGTCACCTTTGATCAACGGCTGGCTTACTTTGATATTCGTGGTTCAATCGCCCATGCACGGATGCTTGCCGAGGTGAAGGTCATCAGTGTTGAAGAGTGTGAACAGATTATCGAAGGGCTGGAGGCGATCCAGCAAGAGATCGAAGAGGGCTCTTTTAACTGGTCCATTGCACTGGAAGATGTACACATGAATGTGGAGTCTCGCCTCGTTGCCAAGATTGGTGATGTAGGTAAAAAGCTCCACACCGGGCGTTCCAGAAACGATCAAGTGGCAACCGATATCCGTCTCTGGCTGCGCAGTGAAACGGATACTATTCTGGCAGAGATTGATCGCCTGCAGGAGGCACTGCTGAGACTGGCAGAGCAGGAGGCTGAGACCATCATGCCGGGCTTTACCCATCTGCAGACGGCACAGCCGGTCACCTTTGGGCACCATATGATGGCCTGGTTCGAGATGTTATCAAGAGACCGTAGTCGCTTAATCGACTGCCGCAAACGGGTCAACAGGATGCCATTAGGCGCGGCTGCGTTGGCTGGGACGACCTTCCCGATTGACCGGAACATAACTGCCCGGCTGCTTGGGTTTGATGCACCGTCAGAGAACTCGCTGGATGCAGTGAGTGACCGTGATTTTTCTATTGAGTTCACCTCTGCAGCAGCACTGCTAATGATGCACCTCTCCCGCTTCTCTGAAGAGTTGATTCTCTGGGCCTCTGATCCATTCAGTTTTATAGAGTTGCCTGACAGCTTCTGTACGGGCTCATCGATCATGCCACAGAAGAAGAATCCTGATGTGCCGGAGCTGGTGCGTGGAAAAAGTGGACGTGTATTTGGTCATTTGATTGGCCTGCTGACCTTGATGAAGGGGCAGCCACTGGCCTACAACAAGGATAACCAGGAAGATAAAGAGCCACTTTTCGATACCGTAGATACCTTAAAAGGTTCTCTGAAAGTCTATGCCGATATGATGCCGACCGTGGTTGTACAGCGAGAGAACACAAGAGCGGCTGCAGGTCGTGGATTTTCGACAGCAACTGATCTCGCGGATTATCTGGTTCGTGCAGGTGTGCCGTTTCGTGATTCTCATGAAATCGTGGGTAAAGCGGTCCGTTTCGGGATTGAGCAACAACGTGATCTTGCTGAATTGACACTGCAGGAACTTCAGCAGTTTTCCGCTGTCATTGAACAGGATGTATTTGAGGTATTGACGCTTGAAGGTTCGGTAGCTGCGCGTAACCATCTGGGTGGAACAGCTCCAGAGCAAGTGCGTTCAGCCGTGATGCGTGCCCGTGCCAGAAAAGCAGAAGAACTCTCTGGAGCCAGTGCGTTTCAGGACCAATCCTATTAGCCCCATACCGCAGGGTATGTAACCGCAGTTTATTAAGTACGAGAACAATATGGCAACACGATCCAGAGCAATTTTACCGATTTTCCTGGTAGCACTTCTTTTTATACTGCTCTATACCGGGCTCTACCTAAACCCGCGTCATGAGAGTGATGACTCCCCGATGATTGGTAAATCGGCACCTGAGTTTGATCTGCCTGACCTGCTCAGGGCGGGTGAACGTTTTTCCAGGGCAGACCTTAATGGTGAGGTAAGCCTGGTGAATGTATGGGCAACCTGGTGTCCCTCTTGTAGAGCAGAGCATGATGTATTGATGCGTCTTGCGGCAAGAGGTGAAGTACCCATCTACAGCATTAACTGGAAGGACCGGGAGGAGTCTGGAGGGAGCCGGGAAGCGGCTATACAGTGGCTCGATATTTTGGGTAACCCCTATAATAAAACTGGGGATGATGGAGATAATGTTGCTGGGCTGGAGTGGGCCGTGACCGGAGCACCGGAGACCTTTTTAATTGATACAGAAGGTCGTATCTGTAATCGACTGACAGGTCCGCTGAATGATGTTGCCATGCCCAACCCGGAAAACAGGCAGGAAGTGCAGAATAATGTGGGTAATATTCTTGAACGGGTACGTAAAATGCGTGAAAGTGATGGAAAATGTTTAACCAAGGGAGAGGTTTAATGTTACGGCTACTGTTACTTTTGATGCTGGTGATGCCAGCCAGTTGGGCGGCACCGATTGATAGCTTCTCTTTTGAGGAGCAGCAGCAGGAGGATCGATATAAACGCCTGATTGAAGAGATTCGCTGCGTAAAATGTCAGAACACCACGATTGCCGGCTCAAATGCAGATCTTGCGCGTGACCACCGGATGAAGGTCTACGAGATGATGAAGCAGAACAAGAGTGATCGGGAGATTCGAGAGTGGTTTGTGGTGCGTTACGGGGATTTTGTCCTCTACCGTCCACAAGTTGACTCCAGAACCTGGCTGCTCTGGGGGTTGCCACTACTGTTGGTGCCTGCCGGTATCGTACTGTTGATGATGCAGATGCGACGGCGTCGTACACATGCAGTGGATGAATCAGTCTCTGAAGGAGAGTTGAGTGAATCAGAACAGAAGAGATTGGACGAGGTACTGAAATGAGTAATGAAATACTATTTATGGTCGGTGCTGCAGCAATGGTTGCAGTCTCGATGCTATTTCTGTTGCCTCCACTGCTGGGACGCAGTCGTGAGGTAGGAATTGCACGCCGGGAGAATAATCTGGCTATTTTTCAGCAACGCCGCGAGGAGCTGAAACAGGACCTGCAGCAGGAAGAGATCAATGAAGCACAGTTTGAACAGGCAGAAGCAGATCTAAAGAGAGAGCTGTTGGCCGACCTGGAGGGAGATGAACAGAGCGCGGAGAGCAGTGGGGGTGCTGGACGTCTGGGAGCATTGATTACTTTGGTATTTGTTCCACTCATTTCAATCTCACTCTATAACTATTTGGGCAAGCCAGAAGCGATTAATAGTGTCTCTGTTCAGAGGGGAGAGCAGCAGACGGATCAAAGCAGGGAGGCCTTTGCGCAGTCCGTTGAAAAGTTGGAACAGAAACTTCTACAAAACCCTAATAATCTGGAAGGGTGGATGATGCTTGCCAAATCTTACCGCTATCTTGGTGAAGAGCAGAAGGTGGTTGATACTTATGAGAAGGCGCTGCAGCAGACGGGTAACGAGTCCAATGCTTCACTCCTGTTGGAATATGGAGAAGCGCTGGCAGAGCAGAACAGGGGGGAATGGCAAGGCAAACCATTGGAGCAGCTTCACCGAGCACTTGAAGCTGACCCAACGCATAATGACGCACTCTGGTTTGCGGGAAATATCTATTTTGATTTAGGAGAGTATGGGCAGGCACTGGGGTATTGGGAGAAACTCTCAAAACTGATTCCAACGGATGATGCAGAAATTGTCTCAATGGTGAATCAGGCAGCAAATGAGGCGCAGAAGAAGCTTGGTAAGGCGTTAATTCCGCTGATTGATCTCAAGGCGGCTACCCCAACCACCCGTGCAACATTGAAGGTTTTGGTTTCACTAGACCCAGCGCTCAGTACAGAGATTTCACCGCAGGATATAGTTTTTGTCTATGCCAAGGCGATCGGGCGAAAAGGGCCACCACTGGCAGCACAACGTCTGATAGCCGCAGATCTTCCTGTTACGGTAACACTGGATGATAGCTTGGCGATGATGCCAGGCAATAACCTTTCCAGTGTTGATCGGGTGATTGTCGGGGCTAAAATTACCAAAAGTGGCGTCGCCACAGGTGGAAATGGTGACCTGGTTAGCACCATAGAAAGTGCGACCAGCAACAGTGAGCTGCTTCAGCTTCAGATTGCCCGCTAACTTTCAGGAAGGTTGCTATGGATGAGCAGGAACAGCTGGAACAGCAACGTAAATTACTGTTGCGATTTAAGTGGTTTGTTGCAGGGCTTACACTGTTCTGTCTGCTGATGATCTTCTGGTTGCCCAGGTAAAAACTAGAAAACTTGATTTTTTGCTTGATTATTCAATAAAGTTATAGTATAGTGTGTTCACTTTCTACGGTTTTGAATAGTTTTCTCAGGAGATTGATGATGAAAAAGATTGCGTTTTCTATGTTGGCAGCAGCTGCAATCATGGCGAGCAGTGTTGCAAGTGCTAGTTGGTTTGGTAGCAACAACAACTATGGCGGTTATGATGACAATGATTGGCCAGAGTGGACTCCAATGTATTGGATGGAAGAGATGATGGATGAGTGGGATAACAATGATGACGAAGATTACTACCGTTATGGTGGAAATGGCTTCGCTCCACGTTATGGCTATGCACCAATGCCTTACCCAGCAATGCCTTTCCAGGCACCTGCAGTAGCTCCTCGTGCAGCAGCTCCAGTAGCGCCTACTGCTCAGTAAGCAGTATTGAGTCTGAAAACCGGCCTTGAGCAATCAGGGCCGGTTTTTTTTGTTTAGTGGAAGCAACTTATACATAAAATTGTAATAGATGCCCTATATGAGCTGTGGGGCTATTAGCGTACTATTTGATCCCTTTAGGGGCATGGATAAGGTCTACTCATGGAGATCAGTAAGGGACATTCATTTCAAACCGATGGTGGGCAGGCGGTTGAAGAGGCGATTGCTGCATGGAGTCAGGTGCAGCGGGATAAAATCGATTTTCTGCTGATTTACTACTCAACCAAGCAGAGTGCCGAGCAAGTTGCTGCCGCACTGAATCACCATTTTCCTGATACCCCGATGGCCGGATGTTCAACCGCTGGTGAATTTCTGGACAATGCACGTTATGAGGGTTCACTGGTGATACTGGGAGTCCACTCGTCCGGTATACGCTGGCAAGTGGGCTGTTTAACCAATGTACACCAGTTTGATCCACTGACAACGCAACCCTTGTTAGAAGAACTCGCTTCAGGCTTGGGTACACCGCTGGGTGAGCTCAGTCCAGAGAAGCACTTTGCAATCGTGATTCAAGATGGACTTTCAATGAAGGAGGAGTTGATTACCGCATCACTGGCAATGCAATTGAAAGAGGTGACTCTACTGGGAGGCTCAGCAGGAGATGATCTACAGTTTAACAAGACGACACAGATCATCAATGGTCAGGCCGTGAGTGATGCTGCAGTAGTGATACTAGGCGAATCAGAACTGCCGTTTACGATTATTAAAGATCAACACTATGTACCCAAAGGGGAGCTGGTGGTGGTAACAGATGCAGATGTGAAAAATCGCCGTGTTGATACACTGGATGGAAGGGCGGCAGCAGAGGTTTTCGCAGAGTTGGTCGAGGTGCCGTATGATGAATTGGCAGCCTTTGACTTTGGACGTAATCCGCTTATTTATAGTGAACGGGGTGAGCACTATGTTCGCTCAATCCAGAAAATTGAAGACGATGGTGCGCTTACCTTCTACTGTGCCATTGAGCCGGGCATGTTATTGGAGTTGGGTGAGAGAGAGAGTCCGCTTGAAAATTTGCAAAATTCACTGGATAAAACTGAGACATCGCTGGGCAGTGTAGAGCTATTGTTTGTCTTCAGCGGTATTCTCTGTAAATTGGAAACTGATGATCAGAGTGAGAGAGCATATTGGGGGGAAATGCTTCATCAATTTTCGAACAATGTCATTGGCTTTGATACCTATGGTGAACAGTTAAATGGCCTTCATATTAATCAAACACTAGTCGCTATTGGTTTTCATAACAGCCCCTAAACCACTGCACTCTTGTTGTCAGAGCAGTAAGTCTTAACTCTTAGCGATGAATAGATATAGCCATAAATTGGTATCTGTACTGCTTCTGTATGGAAGCGCCTCGTTTTCACTTTTTGCCGAAACCTCATGCCTTACTCCGGAGCAAGTGGACTACTTTGCTGTTAAGAAGGTCTACGATGGAGATACGGTAAAGCTGAAAGATGGGCGAAAGGTGCGCCTGATGGGGGTTAATACCCCGGAACTGGAAAAAGATCAGCGACCCGCACAGCCACTTGCCGAAGCTGCAAAACAGCGACTCCAACAACTCCTGGGTTACCCGGCAACGATTGGCTTGCAAAAAGGGGTTGTGACAGAGGATCGATATAAGCGCATGCTTGCGCATAGTTTCACAAAAGAGGGGCAGGATATTGCAGCAACCCTGGTGAAGGAAGGGTTGGGGTATGCACTGGTGATCCCACCCAATGACTGGAATCAGCACTGTTATGGTGAAGCAGAGCAAATTGCTGCTCAACAAGGTGTTGGAATTTGGGCAATAGAGCGTTACCTACCCCAATCTCTGGATAAGGTTCAGCATGGAGGTTTTCAGCGGATAGAGGGTAGAGTTGAGAGGGTAGATTGGAGCCGCAAGTGGCTCTGGCTTGATATGGCTCATCACGTCTCGATACAGATATTAAAAAGTGATCTCTCCTATTTTGATGGAGTACTGGAGCTGGAGTCGTTAGCCGGGAAGAAGATCACCGTGCAGGGCTGGCTTGTACCACGTAAAAGGGGCTATCGGATGAGGCTTCACCACCCCACAGCAATCAAAGTAGAGTAAAATGGCCCGCTTTATCTGCAGAGACTGAGGAGCAATGATGTCCGAATTAAAAAATGATCGTTTTCTACGAGCTTTGGCGGGAGAACCTGTTGATCGGACACCCGTATGGATGATGCGCCAAGCAGGACGTTATCTGCCTGAATATAAGGCAACACGTGCGCAAGCAGGCAGTTTTATGGACCTCTGTAAAAATCCGGAGTTGGCATGTGAGGTGACCATTCAACCCCTGGAGCGTTTTCCACTGGATGCTGCAATTCTCTTCTCGGATATCTTGACGGTACCGGATGCCATGGGGCTGGGACTCTACTTTGCTGAGGGCGAAGGGCCAAACTTTGAGCGTCCTGTACGCACAGCTGCAGATATTGAAAAGCTATTTGTACCGGACCCAGAAGGTGAACTGCAATATGTGATGAATGCGGTACGTACGATCCGTAAAGAGCTCGATGGTCGGGTTCCATTGATCGGTTTTGCAGGTAGCCCCTGGACACTGGCCACCTATATGGTTGAGGGTAAATCGAGCAAGGAGTATGCAACGACTAAGGGCATGCTCTACTCTGATCCGGCATCACTGCATAAAATTCTTGATGTGACGGCACGCTCAGTCACCGCCTACCTCAATGCGCAGATTGCAGCAGGTGCGCAGGCGGTCATGGTATTTGACAGCTGGGGTGGTGCACTTTCACATGAGGCTTATCAAGAGTTCTCACTACGCTATATGCAGCAGATTGTGGATGGACTGACGCGTGAGCATGAGGGTAAAAAAGTGCCTGTGATCCTCTTTACCAAGGGGGGAGGTCTCTGGCTTGAGTCGATGGCAGAAACCGGATGTGATGCATTGGGTCTTGATTGGACCGTAGATATCGGCGATGCGCGCAAGCGGGTTGGTGATCGGGTCGCACTACAGGGAAATATGGACCCTGCAGTCCTCTATGGAACACCGGAACGGATTCGTCAGGAGGTCGCCACGATCCTGCAGCGTTATGGTCAAGGATCGGGTCATGTCTTCAATCTGGGCCATGGAATCCATCAATATGTTGATCCAGAGAATGCGGGTGTCTTCGTGGATGCGGTGCATGAGTTAAGCGAGCCATACCATAGCGCATGAAGGGTAGCCTGAGTGGTTTACACCGCTCAGATAAAGGCGAAGTTGTCTCCGCCGCGCTCTTTGGCGCTGAACATTGCGTGGTCTGCCATATCCATCAGGTCAGCTGCAGTCTCACCATGTTCAGGGTAGATGCTGATACCGATACTGGCACTGAGGTTGTGTTTACACTCCACTGCCCGTGTACTGTTGCGGATATTCTGTAGGATACGTTCTGCAGTCACCTTCAGAACTTTCCGGTCTGCGGTGTGCTCCAGAACAGCGATAAACTCGTCACCACTCAGATGTGCCGGGAAATCAACCTCACGCAAGCTCTGTTTGATGGAATCCGCAACCAGCTTCAAGATGTGGTCCCCCATACGGTGACCATAGCGCTCATTGACGGGTTTGAAATTATCGAGGTCAATGAACAGCACAGTCAGGGGCTGTTGGGCTCGTTCAGCCCGTGCAATCGCATGGTTAATATGCTTCTCAAAGTAGGTTCGATTGGGTAGCCGGGTAAGCTCATCATAAAATGCGAGATGGCTGAGCTCATCGATATTATCTTTCTGATTTGCCAGTGCGGTTTCAGTAACACGCAGCTTGCGCATAGTAGTGATAATCGCTATCAGTAACAGTATGATGATGGTTGGTTGAATCCAGAAAGGCATATTCACAAGGGTTCCTCAGACTTGATAAGAAGACTTTAACAGTTTTCTTCTGCTTATGAAACAGAAACTTGTGTCAAAAATGAGTGACTTTATCCAAGTCCATAGAGTTGGGGAAAGGAGAGAATTGATACCAGCACAGTGATCTGAATAAGTATGAATGGTGTGACTCCGCGATAGATATCCGTCGTCTTGATTTCAGCAGGTGCCACACCTTTGAGATAGAAGAGACTGAAACCAAACGGAGGCGTCAGAAAAGAGGTCTGCAGGTTCATCGCGATCAGAATGGCATACCAGAGGAGTGGTATACCAAGGGCCTCTGCAATTGGAAGCAGAATGGGCACTACAATAAAGGCGATCTCAACAAAATCAATAAAGAAACCCAGAAACAGGATAAACAACATCGAGAAGATCAGAAAGCCCCATTTCTCACCGGGAAGTTGTAACAGATACTCTTCAACCACACGGTCTCCACCGGTATAGCTGAAGGCCATTGAAAAGGCGGTTGCACCAATCAGAATGGCAAACACCATGGCGCTGATCTTGACGGTCTCTTCAGCACTCTCAAACAGCGCTGTAAAAGAGAACTTGCGGTAGAAGAGGGCAAGCAGAATAGCACCGACACCACCAACGGCAGAGGATTCGGTGGGCGTTGCAGCCCCTGAGAAAATCGAGCCAAGCACCACAATAATCAGAACCAGTGGAGGAATGATCGCCTTGAGCGCATCCCAATACTGTTTTTTGCGAGAGAGCGGGTCTTCATCATCAAATGGAATGGCCGGTGCACTCCCCTCAACCAGATGGGTGTAGAGGAGAACATAGAGAATATAGAGCCCAACCAGTACCAGACCGGGCATTACTGCGGCCCTGAATAGGTCTCCAACCGCAAGACCCATCACATCTCCTAAAATAATCAGGATAATTGAGGGAGGAATAATCTGTCCCAAGGTGCCAGAAGCGCAGATAACACCGCAGCTTAAGGGGCGATTATAGTGGTACTTCAGCATCACCGGGAGTGAGATGACCCCCATCGCGACCACACTGGCACCAACAACACCGGTCGATGCAGCAAGCAGGGTACCGACAATAATCGTGGAGATCGCCAAGCCGCCGGAGAGCTTGCCAAACAGTTTGGCCATTGACTCCAGCAGTTGTTCAGCCAGCTCCGTCTTCTGCAACATAATCCCCATAAAGATAAACAGGGGTACTGCCATCAGCGTAGAGTTCTCCATAATTGACTGAATACGGAATGGCATAAAGGCAAAAATCTCAACCCCTTCTGAGAAAACCCCAAACAGCAGTGCGACACTGCCGAAGGTGAAAGCGACCGGAAAACCGAACAGCAGAAGTAGAAGTGCAGTAAAAAACATCAGCATACCAATCATTGGGCATCTTCCTGGTAGCGCTGCCAGCTTTTTAACATAAACCCGATACTGCTGATGATAAGCAAAATAAAAGATACAGGGATCATTGACTTAATGATCCAGCGATAGGGTAGGCCACCGGGATCACCACTGGATTCACCGAGCTGATAGGATTCAGCGACAAAACCAACCCCATACCAGCTAATCAACAGTGCAAACGGAATCAGAAAAAGCAGTGTGCCGACAATATCAATGACCGCTTGCCGTTTGGGGGAGAGCTGGCTATAGATGAGATCAACCCGTACATGGCTATCTCTGGAGAGAGTATAGGATATTCCCAGTAGAAAAAGAGAGGCATAGAGGTGCCACTCCAGCTCCTGCATACCAATTGATACATCATTGAACAGATAGCGCATAACCACGTCATAGAAGACATTGCATAGCAGTAACAGAAGCAGGGTGGCAGAGAGTTTTCCTGTTGCCGATGTGATCTGCAGGATAGTTTTTTCAAGTACAAGAGAGGGTGCCATAGCGAGCTATTATCCTGAGATAAACTCATTGACTCAAGTAACCCGTTGTCAGATAAAATTGAAAAGGCCTTATCTATGAGGGAATAAACCTGTAGTTGTTGGATCTTTACAGTTCAGTTCCTTCATGCACCAAGCTACAGGATGAGGATGAGGATGAGGATGAGGTGTAGAGTGTACGAATGGGTGAATGACGTACGATATTTATGATGAACAGTAACAGCATAAGTAAAAATAATACGCGCATTTAAAATAACTGTTTTAGTATTCAATTACTTTATTGTAGAATGCTTTCCATGTTGTGAGGGATGACCCTCAAAAAGAGTTTTTTACCAAATTTTAAATTTTTCCTAAAGGGGATATATCATGAAAAAAATTATTGCTGCTATCGCTCTCGCTGCTGTTGCTTCTAGTGCTTCTGCTTTCTTCGGTGGTGGAGATGACAACCAGTCTGGTTACGGAACTGGTTCTGCTGACGGTGCTTTCGACGGAAAGGGACGTGGAGCTGGTAAGGGCGCTGCTGATGCAGAAGGTAACTTCAGCATGACTGTAAACGCTTCTGGTAAGGGTTCTTCTGACATGCAGGCTGACATGGATGCTGCTGAGAATGCTCGCATGAACGGAACAACTGATCTGCGCACTGAGTCACGTCCAGGGTACTACCCAGCGGCTCCAGTAGCTCCTGCTGCACAGTAAGAGAAACTCTCTACTAGAAAAACCCCCGATAGACACTATCGGGGGTTTTTTGTGCATAAATGATTTAGAGCTTCCTTAGCTTTGTAGGTTCAAAACCACTATTGAAGTGACTCCATCGTCTCATAATAGCTCTGATCCGAGATCTTGGTCCAGGCACGTGCTTTCTTCAGATAGGCAGCTTGTGAATCGATAATCTCTTTTGCTAGAGGATCTGCAGCGGCATACTCAGCAATCAGTACATCATTGACATCCTTCATTGCCTGCAACACCTCATTAGGGAATGATTTCACCTGAATATTTGGGTAATCCGCCTTCATCGAATCCCAGTTCACGGCACTTTCATGATAAGAATGTGCATACATGTCATAGGCCGCAAGACGCATGGAGACACGTAAGATCTCCTGAATATCAGCAGGTAGTGACTCCCACTTCTCTTTATTGAAGAGGAATTGCATCTCTGAACCGGGTTCATGCCAACCGGTGTAGTAGTAAGGGGCGACTTTGTGGAAACCCATCCTCAGATCCAATGAAGGACCGACCCACTCCAGCGCATCAATGGTACCTCGTTCCAGTGCGGTATAGAGTTCACCGGCAGGAATGTTGGTTGGTTTACCCCCCACCTTGGCGAGAATTTCGCCGGCAAAACCGGGAATACGCATCTTCAGCCCCTGTAGGTCCTCAATTGAGTTGATCTCTTTCTGGAACCATCCCCCCATCTGGTTACCGGTATTACCACCCGGAAAAGAGATCAGGTTGTGTGGAGCATATACTTTCTGAGTCAAATCGAAACCACCACCATGGTAGAACCAGGCATACTGCTCTTCAGCGGTCATACCAAAAGGCATCGAAGTGAAATAGAGAGTATTGGGGACCTTACCCTTCCAGTAGTAGGAGCCAGAATGACCCATATCATACTGCCCGGATTTCACCATATCGAAAATACCGAAGGGTGCTTTATGTTTGTTTTTGGAATCAATCGTAATGTTGATACGACCATTCGACATCTTATTGGCCATTGTCGCCATGCTGTGGATGGCATCACCAAAAATCGGGAAATTGGTTGGCCAGGTGTGTGCAAGACGGAAATTATAGTGCTCATTAGAGGGGGTGGCCGGAGCAGCACTCTGCTGTGCATTGTCCTCACCACAGCCGCTGAGTGTCGCGGTTATGAGTAGTACAATGGCTGTAACAGCCCCTTTATTAAATAGTGATTTCACGGTACTTTTATTCCTTTATATGGTGAAAATTTGACTCTAAGGTCGATCATTTAGAAAATGAACGCTGTACATTATCCTCTAAAATGGAAGACAGAGTTGATAATGGGTTCTGTATCCGGGTTCCTTAGACAATTACCCGATAGCCGTCAGATATGTGAGTGGCTACAGTCATGTTTTCAAGCACCAAATAGATAAGGATAGTCACAATTACCCAAATGAGCGGCTCTTACTGTATAGATAAAACAGATATTGAGTCCTATACTAGAGAGAGTAATCATGTGGGCACGACGTACTTATTGACTCAATCGCCGTGCGCATCGTTTTCTGAAATTAGTTGTCGAGCAGGTTGGTAGCTAACACCTCCTGTGAAACACATGACCGGTGATAGTGAGGGAGAAGAGTATGGACTGCAAATCCGTAATGGCGCCGATTAAGAAGGCGCTCTATGCCGATGAACTGGCAGGTGTGGCCATTGACTTTATGGTTGAAAAACATATGGGACTGGTTCCCGTGACCAACCGTGATGGCACTTTTGCGGGATTAATCAGTGGCAGTTGCCTGATGGCCATGATGCTACCCCGCACCCTCAGTGCCATTTCCGGGTCCTTTCACAATACAAGCTTTCTCAATGAGAACGCCTCAGAGATGGAGGAGCGTTTTTCTGTACTAAGAGAGAGAACGGTGGGTGAAATGCTGGATAGTCAGGTACAGGTCGCCCACCCGGAGACACCGCTGATTGATGCCTTGATGATGATTAAAGATCAACAGAATGTGGTGCCGGTGGTAGATGAACAGAATGTACTGCTGGGGGCCATCTCATTTTTCTCTGTATTATATGGTCTGAATAAAGAGGTAGACCGTGAGCAGGTTGAGCGGATGAAGGCCGCTGAACGGAGAGAACGTGAGACTGAAAAAGAGCAGCATTAGAGTGAAATGAAGATATGAGCGGAATAGAGCATTCAACGGAACAGATGGTTATCTTTGGGCTGGACCCCTTATGGTTAAGTACAGTGATCCTAATCCTCTCCTATGGGGTGTTGTTGACTGAACGCTTCAACCGCACGGTCGTTGCCCTGCTGGGGGGAGGGCTGGTGGTGTTGAGTGGACTTATCAGTCAGTCGCAGGCCTTTGCGGCGATTGATATGAACACTATAGCCCTGTTGACCGGGATGATGATTATCGTCTCAATTACCCGAACCTCGGGCGTGTTTGAGTTTGTAGCGATCTGGTCGGCCAAGCAGGTCAATGCAGACCCACTCGGTATCATGATTATGCTGAGCTTAGTGACGGCACTCTTTTCTGCCTTTCTTGACAATCTCACCACGGTGTTGCTGGTCGTGCCGATTGCACTGCTGATTGTGGAGAAGCTGGAGGTGAGTCCCTACCCTTTTCTGATTTCACAGATACTCGCCTCCAATATCGGTGGAACAGCAACACTGATTGGAGATCCGCCTAATATTCTAATTGGCTCTGCAACCGGACTCACCTTTCTTCAGTTCATTACCAACTTGGGTCCGCTCGCACTACTGATATTGATCGTGATGATTCCAATCTTCGTACTGCTATGGAGAAAAGAGCTGGTTGCCTCCGACGAGAAGCGGGCCAGCATCATGCGCTTCCGTGAGGCAGACAGTATTCGGGACAAGTGGTTGATGATCGCCTCCCTGATGGTCCTGTCACTGGTGATTTTCGGCTTTATCGTGGGTGAGCACTACGATATTCGCCCTGGTACCACTGCGATGTTTGGGGCGGCAATGCTGCTATTGATCGTTACATTCAACCTTAATAGCAGTGAACAGAGCAAGCAGGTTCACACGGCACTGACTGAAGTGGAATGGCCTGCGTTAATGTTTTTTGCCGGACTCTTTATTATCGTCGGGGGTGTAGAGCATGCTGGGTTATTGAATATTCTCGGTGCCAGCCTATTGGAGATAACCGATGGAGACCCGGCAACAACCGCCTATGCTACCCTCTGGCTTTCCGCACTAGCCTCCTCCGCAGTCGACAACATCCCCTTTGTTGCCACCATGATTCCGATGGTAGAGAGCATGGAGGGAGCACTGGGTGGGGCTGATGCGCTGCAGCCGATCTGGTGGTCGCTGGCCCTGGGGGCCTGTCTGGGAGGCAATGGCTCTCTGGTTGGAGCGGCTGCGAATGTGGTGGTTTCTGGGCTGGGAGAGCGAGCCGGTCACCCGATCAGCTTTGTGCAATTTTTCAAGATCGGTTTTCCGCTAATGCTGCTCTCCATCATCATTGCGAATATCTATGTCTATCTACGTTATTATTCATAGCCTATTGGAGCAAGTCAAAATAGCTCTGGAAACGCACATCTAAGCGCTTTTTCGCAGTAGACTCATTAGCCAATAACCCAACCATACCAGAGAGGCAAGGTTATCAGAGATAGAGCGGTAGAAAGCGTTGTAGCCGCAGCAAATAGAGCGGTATCCAACTGGTAGCGATCACAGATCACCATCCCCAATACCATGGTTGGCATTGCCGACTCCAGAATCACCGCTGCACGTAGCTCCCCTTCAAGTCCAACACCATAGCTGGCCCAATAGATCACGAAAGGGGTGATCAGCAGCTGAATCAGAATCACCGGTAGTAGTGCAGGTAGACTGTTCCAGCGCAATACATCCCAGCGTAGCCCCATACCCAGTGCTAGCAACATCAGTGGTGGCACCGAGTTCCCCAGCATATTGAGTACCCTGGAGATTCCCTCCGGTGCCTCGACCTGACCAAGATTCAGCAGTACAGCAATGATGGCTGCCCAGAAGGCGGGAACACGGGCAATTTCACCGATTGCACTGTGTTGTTTACCTCCTCCCGTGCCATGCTGTTGGGCAATCCAGATCCCGACAGTCAGCAGCAGTGGCGTATTGGCGAAGATGTCATAGTGGAGAGCAACTGTACGATATTCACTACCAAAAGTCTGTTCCAGCACAGGTAGCCCTAGATAGGTCACATTGGCCCAGGAGGCAGCGAGAATCAATGCTCCACGAGCATCTGCAGGTAACCACGCCTTACGGTAGAGCAGAATGGAGAGAGTGATTGAGAACATCACTCCAGCCATCGCCATCAATACAATGCGGAAAGAGTTGATCCCCAGAGGAGCTTGCCACATCACATCAAGCACCAGTGCAGGCAACAGAACCAGATAGACCAGCCCACTGATCGACTTGCGAGTGGTATCGGCATCCAGACCCATGGGCTGAAGTGGGCGCCAAAGAGTTCCCACCAGAATCAGTGCCGCCATAGGCATCAGGGTATCGAGCATTGAGGGTCCGTTGTGCTGTTACTACTCAGGCTGCGCTTAAAAGAAGACAGCCCGAATATGGCGAATCTGCGGATCATCCACCGTACACTGGTTGAGGATGGCAGAGAGCTCTTCCGCACGTGATTTGGATGCAATCTTCTCCAGAGGAAACCACACCTCCGCCTCCATCTCCCCTTGGTGATAGTGGATGGTGAGGTCTTCAATCCACTCACTTTCAGGGATCTCTGACCAACAGCTCTGCAATCGTTGTTTCAGTTCAGTACGCATCGGCAGCTCAAGGCTGCGAGGCCCCTGTTCATCATTTTCCGGGTCAATATGAACCGTCACATCACTCACAAAATCGATCTGATTACGCAGCGCAAGTTCAACATGGTCGGCAATATGGTGGCCCTCTGAGACACTGAGCCGAGAGTCAACCAGGATATGCACATCCACCAGGACATTGGCCCCCATTCTGCGGGTACGCAGTCGGTGCATTGCGCGCACCCCCTCCACCTGCTGAATCTCGGATTTGATCTCAGTTAATTGTTGCTGATCCAGACCCGTATCAATCAGCTCCTGAATACTCTCCCAGCCCAGTTCAACCCCCGCCTTGGCGACCATCAGAGAGACACCGACCGCCGCAATGGCATCCAGATATTCCAGCCCTGCCATAGTACCGGCAACACCCACTAAAACAACGATGGAGGAGAGAGAGTCTGTACGATGATGCCAGGCATTGGCGCGCAGCAGGTTAGAACGAATTTGATTAGCAACCCTCAGCGTGTAGTGATAAAGCGCCTCCTTGGTGAGGATAGAGATCAGTGCAGCGAACAGCACTATCACCTGTGGCTGAGCCAACTCTTCTGGATGGAACAGCCGTTCAACCGCATCAATCGAGATACCAATGGCAACAGCAATCAACAGCAGACCGACACCGACAGTGAGGAGTGTCTCAATGCGTCCATGACCATAAGGGTGATCATCATCGGCAGCCTTACCACCATGTTTTGCTCCGTAGAGTACCATCACGTCAGAGATCAGATCCGAAAGTGAATGGACACCATCAGCAACCAGAGCCTGGGAGTGGCCCATCACACCAACACCCACCTTGATACCACTCAACAGCAGATTGATGACAGCACCAATCAGCGTGGCACGCCGCGCCTGTTGGTAGTTAACATGGTGTGGCTTGAGGTTATCCATAGGTTATAACTCCTGTGAGATTTTTCTCATCGTTGGCAGCTCAATTTCTGCCTCATCCGCCAGTTGTAAGGCACGTTGCAGGCGTGCCGGAGCACTGCGCCCCATACAGTTGTGGTTGAGGTCACCGTCGAAGGCCTCCACCATGCCATCCACTAACGCCTCCCGATTCAGCGTTTCACCGGTGAGCCACTGCTGAAGATCGATCACCTCATAGGCAATGGTTCGTGCAAGGGGTTGGTGTTGATCCCACAACTCCCCGACATTTCCACCGGTTTTCAGTCCGGCAATATTGGTAGTGAGGATATAGACATTTTTCAGCACCAACTCCTGTAGCAGCTCAGCTGGAGTTGTCAGTACCTTGGTTGAGATCTCCAGTGTGGCCAGAGCTCTGGCAATCGT
>DUYW01000033.1 GCA_013349825.1 Gammaproteobacteria bacterium
ATTCCAAATGAAACGCCCTGTGCGGACCCGCATGCAGGGTGTTGTGGGGAGGGCCGGGTAAAGACCGGCCCTTACCCGATTAGAGCATTATTTCAGAACTTCTTAGATATTGAAAATGTAGTAGAGCTACCATCACTTTCATTTGTAAATGTTGCGTTCAATGACAGGTCTTCTTGGAGATAAAATGCACCTCCAAGTGTAATATCACTATCTGAGTCATCTTCTATATATGACTGATCTAGAAATATGTTTAGCTCAACTTTGTCAGATACCATAGATCGAATTCCGGCTCTAATTAAGTGCCCATCAACATCTTCACTACCGACACTACTTCCATTAGCACTGACATCTACAGTTCCCTGTAAAAGACCTGCGCCCAAAATGACATCAGTTTTTTTATTTATAGGTGTGTGATAGTAAGCGCCTATTAGAGTTGCATTAATATCCATATCAACAGTAACTCCCGATGATGAAATGTCTGCAGATCCAGATGTATATTCAAAAATCAAAGCCACATTATCATTAATTCCGAATGAGACTCCCAAGCTTAGACCATTACCATCCAGATCTTCACTGATACCATCTATTTCCTGTGAAAATGACTCGTAACCGATATTCAGGCTTGAGTAATTGAATGTATCTGCGATTGCTACATTTGAGATGCAAGCTGACATTGCTGCAATAATTGCGTACTTTTTAATCATTAATTTTTCCTCGGTTTTTCCATTTTGGTTGCTCTAACAGTTAACTATACAGAATCAAATGCTATTGAACTAGGTAGATTCTGTCTAGTTCAATAGCATTATTACGGGGAAATATTTTGTTACAAACAGGTATACCATTGATATATGGAGAATAATACTCCAAAACATGCGCGATCTTGGTATCCGTAGGACTGAGGTGCTTTCTCACTTTCTATTGAGGAGTTGCCACTCTATATATGAGCAGCAGTTGACCTTTACTCAAAGCGTACAGTAGCCCCTACGTAAAAGATCACCTTCAAAGTGAGGTGCGGCTATTTCTCGGCGGGGTACTGCGTACTCTGGCAAGGAAAAAGCCACTGAGCAGTGAAACCATTACCAACAGGGCACCCAGCAGGAACCAGTCGCGCTCTTTGCGCTCTTGTAGTGCGACATTTTCCTGTTCCAGTACGGCTAGTTTTCGTTTCTCTGTGCGTAGCGCACCACGCATCAGGGAGTTCTGATTCTCCAGCTCGATGGAGCTCGCGTTCACGTCACGGATGGTGTTGACCTCGATATTGGCACGGCGGACCTGCTCCTGTAGTTTCTGTAGTTCAGATTCAATGATCTGCTTCTCTTGCTGCATACTGCTGACAATTCCGTTAAGACGGTTGATCTCTAGCTCATACTGGACTCTCTTTTGCGGAGCGCCGGGGGTGCCGGAATCTGCGGAGACAATCGGCGAAGTCTCTGAAAGATAGCGGTTGGGAATCCACCCCTGAATGCCTGATTGGGTGGTAACCCGTTGAAAGTTATTTTTTTGTGATTTCCCCAGTTTCACCTTTTCACCCACTGGCAGTAGCTGCAGGATCTGTCGGTTTGCAGAGTCCGGTTCTGCTCGCAACGGGATAGGGATGCCGGTGATGTAACGCTCAGCAGCCTGACTTAAACTGCTACAGAGCAGTAGCAGGAATATTGAGAGGAGTCGAATTGTGCGGGTGTTGGTCATGTGTGGAGTGTTACGACCATTATAGTGCCGCAATCTTCTCGCGCTGCTCTATCAATTGCTGTTGACGGGTCTCTACCTCATTCAGTTTCTCCTGCTCCTTGGCAACCACCGCCTCGGGGGCACGCTCAACAAAATTGGGGTTGTTGAGCTT
Source organism: Gammaproteobacteria bacterium (assembly GCA_013349825.1). Taxonomy (GTDB): domain Bacteria; phylum Pseudomonadota; class Gammaproteobacteria; genus Thiopontia. The sequence continues at coordinate 1,841 of DUYW01000033.1, forward strand.
ACCTTGCAGCCGCTTGATTTCACCCTCGACTTTTCCAATCTCTTTCTGCAGACGCTGTAGCTCTGCATCCTTGTCGATCAGTCCCGCCATCGGGATCAGGATTTTCATGGAGCCAACCAGTGCAGTGGCTGATTCAGGTGCGGTTGTGTCCGCTGTCAACACCTCAACGGACTCCAGTCGGGCCAGTGAGTTGAGTGTGGCGCGGTGTTCATTTAAACGGGTCTGATCTTGTGCAGAGGCGTCCTGTACCAGAATGGCGAGTGGTTTTCCGGGCGCAATATCCATTTCACCACGGATACTACGGATACCAAGTACAAAGGCCTTAACCCACTCCATCTCATCGCTGGCGGATTCGTCGATTTTGCTGCTGTCTGCAGAAGGGAAGGGTTCCAGCATCAGGCTGGTTTTCCCTTCGATGACAGTTTTACCCGCTAGAGGTGCGACCCGCTGCCAGATCTCTTCGGTGAGGAATGGCATGATGGGGTGGGTAAGACGTAGCAGGGTCTCCAATACTCGCACCAGAGTACGGCGGGTACCACGCAAAGCCGCCTCACTGCTCTCATTGCTATAGAGTACCGGTTTGGATAGCTCTAGGTACCAGTCGCAGTACTCATTCCAGGTGAACTCGTAGATTGCGTTGGCGGCGCGGTCCAGGCGGTACTGGTCAAAGCCGCGCTCTACAGCCTCTTCGGTCTGTTGCAGGCGGCTGATGATCCAGCGATCTGCGGTGGAGAGTTCGATTTCGCCACCATTTTGACCGCAGTCATAGACTTCGGCTTCTGTCCCTGTGGATGCCGCTTGTGCATCACCCAGTGCTCCGGGTGCTGTGTTCATCAACACATAGCGGGCTGCATTCCATATTTTGTTACAGAAGTTGCGGTAGCCCTCGGTACGGCCCAGATCAAAGTTGATGTCACGTCCGGTGGAGGCGAGTGCGGCAAAAGTGAAGCGCAGTGCGTCGGTACCATAGGAGGGGATTCCATCGGGGAAGTCCTTGCGGGTCTGCTTCTCGATCTTTTTACGCATCTGGGGCTGCATCAGTCCGGTGGCACGCTTGGCAACCAGCTCCTCCAGATCGATACCATCGATCAGATCAATCGGATCAAGTACGTTCCCCTTGGATTTGGACATCTTCTGTCCGTGAGAATCACGCACCAGTCCATGGATGTAGATCTCCTTGAAAGGGACGTCATCCATGAACTTGAGGCCCATCATGATCATTCGGGCTACCCAGAAGAAGATGATGTCGAAGCCGGTGATCAGCACACTGGTGGGGTAGAAGGTCTCCAGTTCAGGCGTCTTCTGTGGCCAACCCAGAGTAGAGAAGGGCCACAGTGCAGAGGAGAACCAGGTATCGAGTACATCTTCATCCTGTCGTAGTGGCAGATCGGCAGAGAGTTTGTACTTCTCGCGTACAGTTGCCTCGTCGGCAGCTACGTAGATATTGCCTTCATCATCGTACCAGGCTGGGATGCGGTGTCCCCACCAAATCTGACGGCTGATACACCAGTCTTCGATATTGTTCATCCACTCGAAGTAGGTCTTCTCCCAGTTTTGGGGGACAAATTTTATCTTACCCTGTTTCACGACGTCGATTGCAGGCTCGGCCAGTGGTGCTGTTTTCACATACCATTGGTCGGTCAGATAGGGTTCGATTACGGTGTGGGAGCGATCACCGCGTGGCACCATCAGTTTGTGTGGTTCAACCTTCTCCAATAGACCCAGTGTTTCAAGATCGGTTACAACCATTTTTCGTGCATCATAACGGTCCAGTCCACGATACTTTTCCGGCATCTCGTCGTTGATTTTTGCATCGATGGTGAAAATGTTGATCAGTGGCAGGTCATGGCGTTTGCCCACTTCGTTATCGTTGAAGTCATGCGCCGGGGTGATCTTAACGCAACCGGTCCCTTTTTCAGGGTCTGCATGTTCGTCACCAACGATGGGAATGGTACGCTCACAGAGTGGCAGTACCACACGATGCCCGATCAACTTGGCGAGTGTAGGGTGTTCCGGGTGGATGGCAACCGCGCTATCACCCAGAAGTGTCTCGGGGCGGGTAGTTGCGACGGTGAGGTACTCTGCTGTGGCATTGCCTTGCTCGTCTGCAATGGGGTAGTGGATGTACCACATGTGACCATTCTCCTCTTCGGAGACTACCTCCAGATCAGAGACAGCGGTGTGCAGTACCGGGTCCCAGTTGACCAGTCGCTTGCCTCGATAGATCAACCCTTCGTCATAGAGACGGACAAAGACCTCATGCACAGCATCAGATAACCCTTCGTCCATAGTGAAGCGTTCACGCTGCCAATCCAGCGAAGAGCCCATGCGCCGCAGTTGCCGGGTAATGGTGCCGCCGGAGTGCTCTTTCCACTCCCATACCTTATCGATAAATGCGTCACGGCCCAGATCGTGACGTGTTTTACCTTCTGCATTCAATTGACGCTCTACCACCATCTGGGTGGCGATACCAGCATGGTCGGTGCCAGGTTGCCATAGCGTGTTGTCCCCCTTCATTCGGTGATAGCGGGTCAGGGTATCCATCAAGGTATCCTGGAAGGCGTGACCCATATGGAGGGTGCCGGTCACATTCGGCGGTGGAATCATGATGCAGTAGGGGGCACCTTCATTGCTGGGTGTGAAATGTCCCTGCTGTTCCCAGGTTTCATACCAGTGTTGCTCAATGGCGTGGGGGTCGTATCGCTTATCCATGTGACGGGCTTTTCTGATTGGTTAAAGAGAGGTGGTAAAAATGGTGGGTTATTCTATCATTTTGTTGTGGGATTTGGCTTGTCACTCAAAGATTGATCCTGTTGTGTTAGGGTGCATTCTGATTCGATAGATTGCATCTCGTTGTGTCTGTTCATGCTGTGCTGGTGTCATCTTTGATTGCTTTTACATCAGCTGATTTCTCGGCCTGTTTCCTTAGAGGTTATGTGTGTTGAGTTCATAACCCCGATCTTTATAGAATTTATAGCGCTCTCGACCGGCAGCTTTACCATTGCCATCGATAATCTCTGCCAGCCGATTGTGACGACTGAAATAGAGTGGCACAGCATCGGCAAGATTAATCACTACCTCAATTTCACGCTGTCCCGGCTCTTTGGAACCGACCGTGACAGGAGGGAGGTCGAGTGCCAGTGAGGTCGGATCGAGAAAGTCATCACTCAATTCATGAGGAATAAAGCTTTCGCTGCGGAAGCTCCAGAGTAGTTGATCGACAAGCTGTGCCTGCTGCTGTGAGCGGGTATGGATATGGGTCGGTAGCTGCTGACGATAGGCCTTTTCTGCAATACGGCAGGCAAGCCTTGCTGCTGCATCGGTTGCAGTGTCGTGGGTTACATAGAAATCAATACGGGTCATTTTGCACACTTGTTCAACAGGTGTTGAGTCAGCAGTGAGACGGGTCGACCTGTTGACCCTTTCTCTTTCCCCTGATTCCAGGCGGCACCGGCAATATCGAGATGAGCCCAGCGCTGCTTCTCTGTGAAGCGTGAGAGGAAGCAGGCAGCAGTGATAGTACCCGCNTCAGGACCACCAATATTACCCATGTCGGCAAAGTTTGAGTCGAGCTGAGGTTGGTACTCATCCCACAAAGGTAACCTCCAGGCCCGGTCACCACTCTGCTCACCGGCCTGCATTAAATCGTTGGCAAGTTGATCATCGTTGCTGAGTAATCCAGCTGCGTGTTTACCAAGGGCAACTACGCAGGCGCCGGTCAGGGTGGCGATATCGATGATTTCAGTGGGTTTGAAACGCTCGGCATAGGTGAGAGCATCACAGAGGATCAATCGACCTTCGGCATCCGTATTGAGGATTTCTATAGTCTGTCCTGAAAGGCTGGTGACCACATCACCCGGTTTGGTTGCTTTTCCACTGGGCAGGTTCTCTGTGGCAGGGACGATGGCAACCAGATTGATGGGGAGTTGGAGATCACGAACGGCCTGTAAGGTGCCAAGAACTGATGCAGCACCACACATATCGAAGCGCATCTCATCCATTCGAGCGCCCGGCTTGAGTGAGATACCACCAGAGTCAAAGGTGACTCCCTTGCCGACCAGTGCGATGGGGGGGTGACTCTTTGCAGCCCCTTTATACTCGGCAATAATTAGTTTGGCGGGCTGTTCACTACCTTGTGTTACCGAGAGTAGTGCTCCCATTCCCAGTTTCGCCATCTCTTTTTCATTGATAACGCGTACAGAGAGGTTCTTTTGATTACGGCCAATTTTACGCGCCTCACGAGCGAGATAGTCTGGAGTACAGATATTGGCGGGGAGATCTCCCAAAGTACGGGCCAGCGTTACCCCGTCAGCAATTGCTTTGCCATCGGTAAGGGCCTGTTTGATCGGAGCGGTCAGTTTGCGTTCATGGACCACAAAAGTGGCCTTTTTCAACTCGGGACGACTGGCTTTTTTTTGTGCTGTTCCCGGAAATTGATAGTGGTAAAGGGTGGATTCAATCGACTCAAGTACGCGGCGGCCCCAGCCGTAGAGTGTATCGGTTTCCATCTCAGGGACTGCTATTGTGATCTCGCTACATCCGCTCTTTTTCAATGCAGAGGTGGCGGCGGCAATTGCCTTATTGAGTTCATGGTCGCTTGGTGTGGTCTTTTTCCCCATACCAATTAACAGGATACGTTGTGCTTTAACTCCTGCGGGGTTATGAATCCAGGCAGTCTCACCTTTTTCACCCTGGAAATCACTACGATCAATCAACTGCTGGATCTGATTTTCTGTCGCTCGGTTCAGTCTTTCCAGGGTTGGAGAGAGTGGTTGATCTTGGTGGTAAAAGGTCAGAATACAGTCACTCTTGATCTGTAGGATATCTCTTGATGTTGTGGAAAAGTTCATTGCAATGGTTCGCTCTTGAGTGTTCTTTATAAAAAAAGTAAAGCATACCCCACACTCCAGCTTGCAGAAACCCATTAAGGAACCGATGAACATTAAGTCTGGGTAATTTGAATCGCGTCCATAGTGTCCAAGATCAAGGCGCACCCCACTCTTCAAAGGGCAGAGGACTATTGGTTGTAGTACCATATCCACTTCATTTAAAGGGTTTGAAAGATGCGGTCAGAGGTGATGGGTATCAACAAGAGAAAGACGACTTTCACTATACTGGAGAAGTATCTGTTGCGGCAGGTGGCTGGGATCTGGGCTGTGGCGAGTCCTCTGCTGATTATCCTCCTGCTGACATTGGAAGTCAGTAAGTTGATGGCCAAGGCTGCTGCCGGGATTATTCCTGTTGAGTATGTCTGGCAACTGCTCTGGTTAAGAGTGCCGACCCATCTGGGGATGGTGGTGCCGATGACACTCTTCTTTGCGGTGTTATTGGCTTTTGGACGTCTCTACCAGAGTAGTGAGGTGACTGCGTTTCGTGCCAGTGGTATCGATATCTTTGAGGCATCACGCGGGGTGCGCTGGTTCTCTGTGGTGGTTGCATTTATGGTTACTATGTTGGTGCTGTTTGTGACCCCATGGGCACAGGAAGAGATGAATCAAATCCATGATGAGATCAATGCCAATGCCAATTTGGTGGGGCTGACTGCGGGCCGTTTTAAACCACTTTCAGGTAAAACGGAGCGTATCTTTTATGCTGAAGAGGTTTCGGTCGACCAGACAAAGCTGAATGGGATCTTTTTTTATGAGGCAGTTTCGGAGGATCGTTTCCGTCTGATCACAGCAAAAGAGGGTGAGATGTACCCCAATGAGAATGGGGACGGGAAGTGGATGGTTATGAAAGAGGGGCGTCAATATGGGGGCAAGGCTGGCGAATCCGATGTGGATTGTTGATTTTAAAGAGTACGGTTTTTTACTGAACCTTTCACGTTCAAGCAGTGGTGAACCCAAAGGGCGGGCCATCCCTTTTCATGACCTGTGGGGATCTGAACGGCTGCAGTATCAGGCAGAACTGCAGTGGCGATTCTCACTGCCAGTATTGACTGTACTGCTGGTGATGTTAGCCATCCCATTAAGTCGAACCTCTCCCCGTGGTGGTAAGTATGCGGGTATGGTGCCCGGACTGCTGCTCTATCTGCTGTTTAGCAACCTCTCCAATATTGCCTATGGCTGGATTGAACGGGGGATGGTGGACCAGTGGTTGGGGATGAGCTGGATCTATCTGATGATTATTATCCTCATATTTTTCTTCTATCTGCGTGATGGAGTACTACTCATTCCGGGAAGCGGGAGACGTCGATGAGAGTTTTGGGTCGCTACCTGGGGAATGAGTTGACGCTTGGTGTAGCGATGATTTTGATGGCGCTGATTGCGATTGCCTACTTTGTCACCTTTGCTAGTGAGATGGGGCATGTGGGGGAACGGGATTTCACCACTACAACGGCGGTATTTTATGTGTTGTTAAAGATGCCCAGAATTGTCCATGAGATGCTACCGGTTGCCTTGTTGATTGGCGGAATGTTTGCCTTTGGTGGTTTGGCTGCCTCCAATGAATTGACCATTATGCGTGCGACAGGGGCCTCTGTGCTGGGGCTGCTGTGGAAGTTGAGAAAGATGGGGTATCTCCTGTTACTGGTCGCCATTATTAATATGGAGTGGGTGGTTCCTTATGCAGAGAAGAGTGCCAAGGTCATGAAGGCAACGGCGCTGCATCAATCTATTGTGGAATTCTCTGGTGAGGCGTTCTGGCTCAAGGATGGGGACTATTTTGTACGTATGGACACTGTTGGGAATGATGGGGCAGTGGCAGGAGTCGAGTGGATGGAGATCCCTGAAGCGGGTGAGTTGTCACGCTTCAGTTATGCGGAGCGGGCCCACCATAAAATGGGGCAGTGGAATATGGAAAAAATCAGAACAACGCTGCTGACCGGTACTGAGGCACAGTCTGAAGAGCTAGAGGCTATGAGCCACAAGTCATCTATTTCGGGTGACTTTGTCCGCCTGGCTTCACGTACTCCAGATGATTTATCGACGCTGGATCTGTTCTATTACAGCCGATTTTTGGAGCGTAGCGGGATCGACTCCAACCGCTATTGGCACACGTTCTGGGAACGTATTGCGGCCCCTTTTACGTTATTGGTGATGGTGATTTTGGCGCTCCCTTTCTCGGTTACTGAGGGGCGCTCACTCACTGCCGGAAAGCGGGTGGTTCTGGGGGCAATGTTGGGGATTGGCATCTATCTGGTGAATCGTGTGTTGTTGAATACGGGAGAGATCTACCATCTCAATCCTGTGGTGACCGCCTTTGCTGTGCCGCTGCTTGCACTAACTTTAGCGCTCTGGTTGATACGGAAACGTGGGCTGTAAAATATCCAGGCCGCTTGGATTGTAAAACAGTAAGGGGAGGGTGGTGCTTTTAAGCGTTTAATCCACCGCTTACTTGTGGAGTGGTTTCATCTGCTCTGCAGTCGGGCCGGAACTGAAATAGGTGTCGGCCTCGTCGATATCCATGGGGGTACCCGCCTCACTACAGTTTCCGCAGATCAGCTCCTGCTCATAGTCATTCCAGCCTCGGAGCCCGGTACGTAGGGAGCAGACCTGTTGGTAGCCCATGAGCTGCATGGTGTGTGCGGCAAAGATGCTGCGGTTGCCAGAGCGACAGACAATGATTACGTCACAATTGCGAGCCTCGACCAGCTCCGGAACAGTCTCTTCATAGTTCCATTCGCAGGCAGTTTCCAAAATTCCACGCGGGACATTGATGGAGTTACGGATATGCATTTTGCTGTACTCATAGGGTTCACGGACATCGACAATGAGCAGGTCGTTTTCCATATTCTCTATTTTCTCAGTGAGATCCCAAGGGAAGATTTCGTTGATTTGTGGAGTGAGTTCTTTGACCAATTCGGTAAATAGTTTCATTGCTTTTATCCTTGTCTACCCATGGGATTCCCGGTTCTGCTTGGTGATTCCGCGTTCAACTGCAATGACTGCAGCCTCAACACGGGAGTGCACGCCCAGTTTCTTGAGGATTGATTTTACGTGAAGTTTCACGGTGCCATCTGAGATATTGAGTTCGCGTCCAATTACCTTGTTGCTCTGCCCTTCGGCCAGGTGGGGGAGTATTTCATACTCTCGTGGGGTTAGCAGCGATTGCAGATCATCGCGTTGGTGTGTTTTGAGGATTTCACCTTGTGCGACCCGGGCCAGTAGAGGGGTCAGGGAGGGGGCAACGACCACCTCTCCTCGTAGCGCTCGCTCCAGTGAGCTGACTAGCTCTTCCGGCTCCATATCTTTCAATAGGTAGCCTTGAGCCCCTTTCTGCAGTGCAGCGAGCAGATCCTGCTCATCTTCACTGGTCGTGAGCATCACCACAGGAAGNTTGGGTTCTCTCTCTTTCAGGGAGGTGAGAACCTCAATGCCATCCATTTCGGGCATTCTCAAATCGAGTAGTACGATGTCTGGTTCCAGTTCTGATGCAAGCTGAATGCCGACCTCTCCTGTACCCACCGCAGCGGCAATCTGGATGTCATGGCCCTGCAGAAGTGCACCAATTCCTGTACGAAACAGGGTGTGATCATCAATCAACAGAACTTTCATAACAGATCAAATAACTCTTTTTCGCTCCGGTCCCGAGTGGTGCCGGTGATGGTGATACGGGTTCCCTCTCCGGGTTCGCTCTCGATTTCGAGTGTACCACCAATTGCCTTCATTCGCTGCTCCATTGCTGAGAGACCGATATGTTCACCTTCCAGCAGCAAACCCTGATTTTCAGGCGAGAAGCCATTGCCGTCATCCTCAATGAGAATCCAGAAGCGTTGATTTTGGGGGCAGTTTGCAAAGATCCGCACATTCTGTGCCTGGCTATGTTTGCGGATGTTGGTGAGTGCCTCCTGGATTACCCGCAGGATATGTCCTTCGCTTTCAGAGGGTAGTTGAATGGTGTTGCACTGGTGCTGAAAGTAGGTGTTGATGCCGGTCTCTTTGCGAAATACATCCGTCAGGCTGGTGATTGAATCAATTAAACCTTGTTGATGGATCGGGGCACGAAAGTTGGCAATCAGGCTGCGTAGTTCGCGATTGGCGCGATAGAGTCCCTGCTGTAGATGGAGAATCTCGTAATGGTGGTGGCTGGTCTGCCCACTCAGTTTATCAGCGCGTTTCTGGTTCTCTTCCATGATTTGTGTGCGAATCTTCAAGCTGGCGAGGGTTTGAGCCAGAGAGTCGTGTAGCTCATGGGCGATGTGCGCACGCTCCTGGTCTAGTTTACTCTTCTGTGCCTCTTGCTCCAGTCGGAACTTTTCAATCGCCATTCCCAGGTTTTGTCCGATGTTGAGCAATAGCTTGTCCATCTCCTGGCTGATGGTCTGCCGTTCAGGAGAGACAAACAGGGTGTAGACGCCCAGTGTCTTCTCCTGATGTTGTAGTGGAACCACGATGACACCGCTCTCTGCGCAAGGGAGGTCAACCCCCTGTTCATTGGGGCAGTCGCAGATGTTTTCCTGGTGGAGAATCTCTTTTCCAGAGAGCGCTTTTCCACAGAGCGTATTGTTGACTGGAATGACTCCTTTCTGTTGTTCATGTTCTTCCTTCATGCCGATGCTGGAGAGCAGTTTTATCTGATTGTCACGAGTCAACAGGCGGATGGTCGCGGCATCGGCACCAACCATCTCTTTGAGAAAGGAGAGAAAGCGCAGCAGTAGTTCGCGCACATTTTCCGAGCTGTTGAGGCTGGCAACCACGTCGTAGAGGATGCGTAGTGAGGCCGCCTGTTGTGCCAGGTGACGGGTTTTGGTACGAATCTGCAGTTCAGTCTCCTGCTCACTCTGAAGCAGGCGCTGCTCCAGTTGATCGAGTTCCGGTGCAGACTCGCCATCTGGAAAGCGGCTGCGCAGGGATTTGATCAGAGTTGCAGTAGAGGGGGCGGTCATGATGTTGAAAGTCACAAGCTATAAGCAAAAAAGCTACGAGCCCTTGGGCAGCGTAGCTTTTCGCTTGCAGCTAACAGCTTGTTGCCTGAAGCTATTTAGTATCCACCCTTGCGACGTGATTCGGGTAGCCCGGCAATTTTACCGGCCTGCTTGGATGGCTGTTTAGGGAATAGGGTGTATAAGTCTTTGGAGTTGATCTTCTCACCCCATGCTGCACCCATGGTTTTGACCATGTTGCGATCATTTGGTTGGTTTCCACCGTTATTGACGAACTCATCGCGCAGATAGTTGACAACGTCCCAGTGCTTTTCACTCATGGTTACGCCTTCTGACTCTGCAATGACCTCAGCAACCTCTTTGTTCCAGTCGTCCAGATTATTAAGGTAGCCGTTAGGGTTGGTTTCGATGGTCTGTCCATTGACTTCGTAGCTCATGGTTTTGAGTCTCCTTGATTAAAGTTAGTGATAAATTGTTGAGATGAAAAATTACTCTCTTTCCAAGATTAGATTTTCCACTGTTTTATGAGGCAAAAATACCCCACATCCAAAATTTTTCCCCTCATGGAGCCCTTTTTGTTGCAATAAAATTGCTTCATGAGGACTCAAGTCGGCCAGCATTAAACTGTGAGTGGCTATCGTGCGCTGTTCGACTTGTAGTAAGTTGAGTTTGCCACAAATCATCTTTCTCGGGTGGATTCCTCGCGGAGCAAGCTCTTGCTGGGTTCTGATCAAGAACTGTTCCTCACTCTCTTGCTCATGAAAAATAGCGAAACGGGCATAAAGGGTGGTGAGCCTGCTTAGAAGTTGCACCTCAGGCCGGGTCAACTGCAGAGTGTGGTGATGGATGCTTACTGTTTGATGCTCCAGTGCGCTGATAGTTTCATTGATTCTGTGTTTTGGAAGTCGAAGCGTCAACCGTGTTCTGCGAGATGGATAGTGTAAGGCATCCTGCCCCTCTGGGGAGAGCCAGCCATTGCCTGACTCAGCAACCAGAATTTGGTGTAGAGCGGCATGTGGTTCATCGGCAAACCAGGGCAGTTGTTTAAGAATTGCCTGACTAAGCCCCCAAATATGGTCGCGTGGTAATGTTTTGCAACGGATACGAAAGCTGAGATCAACAACTTCATCGGAAATTGTCGAGTATTCAGTCTCTTTTTTCTCTTCCCAGAACGGCATTAGGGCAGGGCAGCACGCAGTGCTTCTCGATCAATCCACCAGTTATTGTTGGCAAGCGCATCAATCGCGGCAGATAGTTTAGGGAGAAATGAGTCTGGGTTATCAAATTCGTTGCCAACCATCCAAATATCAAACTCCTCTTGGTTTTTGATATTTCGGTGTTGTGCAGCGACCTCAGCCAATCGACGGTTGGTGAAGAAGAGCAGGTTCTCGCCTGCTTGGCCATCGAGCTGACGGAGGTCAGCCAGAAAGTGTGATGTGACCGCAGCAACGGCAGCGGTATCAGAGCCTGTAGGTGACTCATCGATCATATACTGTAAGATGGCATTGGTGGTTTCAGGGTTGATTGGATAGGTGATTCCGATCCAGACTCCATGAGCCAATGCAATCAGTGACTCTTTTTGGTCGCTGGCAACCATAATATCGGTGGCTACGACGGCAAGTTCCCAGGCCTGTTCTTTCGCAAATAGATCAAAGGCCTCTCTAGCGACATCCCATGCCTCTTTCTTTTGCTGAAAATCAAGATGTAGTGTGCCGCAGTCAAGCAGGAGTTCAGCACGTTTTACGGATAGAGGGAGTTGGCTGATCTTGAGCTGGAGGTCGGCGAGACGAGACTCTTTGGATTGGGAACTCTCCTCTTCATCAGAGAGTAAGTCGTCAGCGAGCAGATCAATAGGGGAGTGGTTCATGATTGGTTCTGAGTTCCTTAGTAAAAGGCGGCTTCGAGGCGATCTTCCCAATTATCAGGGGTGTCCGGGAATGGGGGGCGAACATCCATGCGAAAGAAGCGCTCTTGTTTTGCGCGTGCTTGATCATGAACAGCTTTAACAAGATCTTCAAAGCACTCCATAGTGTGTTGTTCTTCGAGTAATACTTCACTTAAATTTAGCATTTAACAGGTTTCCGGGGAAATAACCAACCGAGATAGTATACATTATGGGTGGTTGAATAAGATACAAGGGCAATGAGACATATTTTATACCTGATATATAGGTAATATTTTGAATTTAAATATATTTTAGTTTTCGGTATATCCCATTATGGATAGGGTGGATATCCCGATTAGAACTAATAAATTGTGTAAATTACATTGAATCGTGCTGCTTGCTCTGACATACTTGGACTCTAATTTAAGCGAAGGCTGATATTTTGAAGTCATTGCTAGAGATTGAATTAAGAACTATTTTTGGTGTTGTGCTCACGGAAACTTTTTCGTTGAGAGCACAGCAATAAAATTGACGGGTAAACGTTAAGGAGCGCCTTACAAAATGTCAGATAAAACCAAGTTGAACGCAAACAGCCCCGCGCTGGATATCCCTACACCAAATCTGGATGAGCTAGAAACGGGGCCATGGCCTAGTTATATTTCTACTCTGAAGCGCCTTGCAGCAACAGAGACCAAACATCAGAAGATGATGCGTGGTGTGATCGGAACCTTGGAGCAGTCTTTCGTAAACCGTCGAGGTTACTGGAAGGGCGGTACTGTAGGTGTGATCGGATATGGTGGCGGTATCATCCCTCGTTTTTCTGAGTTGAAGGATGAGAATGGTGAGACCATGTATCCTGATGCGTTGGAGTTTCATACTGTGCGGATTATGCCGCCAGCAGGTATGCACTACACCTCTGCACTATTGAATAAAATGTGTGATGTATGGGAAGAGACAGGTACTGGCCTTATCTGTTTACATGGTCAGTCTGGAGATATTCTTTTCCAGGGTACGGATACAGATGGTGTTCAGATTGCATTTGATAGACTCAACGATACAGAGACATTTAAAGATGTAGCAGATGATTTCTGCTTTGATCTTGGCGGGGCAGGCCCGGCTGTGCGTACTTCAGTTTCTTGTGTAGGTGCCGCACGTTGTGAGCAGTCCTGTTTTGATGAAGGTGACATGATGCAGGCGACTGTTAATGAGTTCCTGGATGATATGCACCGTCCTGCACTTCCCTACAAGATGAAGTGGAAGTTCTCCGGTTGCCCGAATGATTGTACCAACTCTATTCAGCGTGCTGACATGGCAGTGATTGGAACCTGGCGTGATGATATCAAGGTCAACCAAGAGGGCTGGAAAGCATTTGTTGCCGATAAGGGTGCCAAGTATGTTGTTAATAATATTATCAGTCGTTGCCCAACGCAGTGCATGAGCATGGAAGATGACGGTACGCTTGAGATCTCTAATAAAGAGTGTGTGAAATGTATGCACTGCATTAATGTAGTGGCTTCTCAGAGTCAGAAGTATGTCGGTAAGGATGGCGATGCCATTCTTGCACAGGGCGATGACAAGGGTGTCACTATCCTGATGGGTGGTAAGCGTACACTGAAGATTGGTGACCTGTTTGGTACAGTGATTGTTCCATTTATGAAGCTGGATACAGAAGAAGACAAAGAGCGCTTCCTCGAGATTTCTGGTGACCACGTAGACTTCTTTGCAGAGAATGCTCTGGAGCATGAGCGTTCTGGTGAGATGATCGAGCGTATTGGTATTACCGCTTATCTGGAAGCCATGGGGTTGGATGTTGATCCTAATATGGTTGCTCAGCCACGTACAACACCTTACGTCCGGATGGATGATTGGGATGATGAGGTGGCTAAGTGGGAAGAGCGTAAGAACGCATAATTGGGCGTCTTAGACGATCTTTAAAGAATTTGATAGTTCAAATAATAGAGTAATTGGAGAAGAATTATGGCAGATGCACCCCGCATGCCGGAAGAGACTGGTGTACCAAGCGCAACCCCGTTTATGCACCCTATCATGAAAGAGAATTATGGAAAATGGAAGTTCCATGATCGCCCACGCCCTGGTGTGCTGCATCATGTGGCAAAATCTGGTGATGAGATCTGGAGTGTCCGTTGCGGTACCCAGCGTCAGATGGACCTCTATTTGATTCGTATGTTGGCCAATATTGCAGATGAATTTAGTGATGGTTTCTTGCGTTTTACAACACGTAACAACGTTGAGTTTTTATGCAAAGATGAGAGCCGAGTTGCTCCACTGATTGAGCGTCTCACAGAAGAAGGGCTTCCTGTGGGTGGTACAGGCCCATCGGTTACAGCAATCTCTCATACGCAGGGATGGATGCATTGTGATATTCCCGGAACAGATGCATCTGGCGGCGTGAAGGCGCTGATGGATGAGCTGCACGGAGAGTTTATCCGTGAAGAGATGCCTAACCGTGTGAAGATTACCTCCTCCTGTTGTCAGATTAACTGTGGTGGTCAGGGCGATATTGCAATCAATATCCAGCATACTAAACCACCAATGATCAACCATGACTTGGTGTCTGGTGTATGTGAGCGCCCAACAGTGGTTGCTCGTTGCCCGGTAGCGGCGATTCGTCCCGCTATTGTGAATGGTAAGCCCTCACTGGAGGTTGACGAGAAAAAGTGTGTCTGCTGTGGCGCATGTTTCCCTCCATGCCCTCCAATGTTAATCAATGATCCAGAGCACTCCAAGCTGGCGATTTGGGTCGGTGGTAAGCACTCTAATGCACGTAGCAAACCAATGTTCCATAAGCTGGTTGCTGCAGGTCTTCCAAATAATCCTCCTCGCTGGCCAGAAGTTGGTTCAGTGGTTAAGAAGATTCTTGCAGTCTATAAAGAAGATGCCAAGGATTGGGAGCGTATGGGTGAGTGGGCTGAGCGTATTGGCTGGCCAGCATTTTTTGAGAAGACAGGACTGCCATTCACTAAGTACCATATTGATACTTGGCGTGGAGCTACTGCACGATTGAATGCATCTACGCATATCCGCTTCTAAGGGGTGTCGAGATGAAACTTTCAATTCAGGTAAACGAAGGGCCTTATCAGCACCAGTGTTCTGATAGCGCCTATAACTTCACCAAGGCGGCTTTGGAGAAGGGACATGAGATCTTTCGTGTGTTCTTCTATCATGATGGTGTTAATAACGGAACTCGCCTTGCGAGTCCACCACAAGATGATCGTAATGTTCAGCAGCGCTGGAGTGATCTGGCCAAAGAGCACGAGGTTGACTTAGTGATCTGTGTGGCTGCTGCGCAGCGTCGCGGCATCGTCGATGATGGTGAGGCAGAGCGTAATGGTAAAGATGCTACCAATATTATGGATGGTTTCCGTATCTCCGGTTTGGGTCAGCTGATTGAGGCTGGAATTCAGTCGGATCGTCTGGTTGTCTTTGGTGGTTAACTAGGGATTTTTAAGGAAAGAAAAATGTCTGAGATTAAAAATTTTCTCTATGTCAACCGTAAGGCACCTTACGGGACAGTCTATGCGCTGGAGTCACTGGAAGTGGTTCTGATTGGTGCAGCATTTGATCAGGATGTGAGTCTGATATTTATGGATGATGGTGTGTTTCAGATCAAGAAAGATCAGAATACCGAGGCATCCGGTTTGAAGAACTTCTCACCGACCTATAATGCGTTGGGTGATTATGATGTCAACAAAATCTACGTTGAGAAAGAGTCACTGGAAGCACGTGGGATGACGATTGATGATCTGATGCCTCTGACTTATGAGGACGAAGATGATGATTGGGCTGAGAAGTCCTCTATTCGTATGGTCTCTGCCGATGAGATCCGTGATCTCATGGAAGAGAGTGACGTTGTTCTCAGTTTTTAGGATAAAGGAGATTCATTATGCTACATATCGTAAATAAGTCGCCTTTTGAAAGAGACGCATTCACCTCTTGTATGGCTCATGCTGCCGCAGATAGCACGGTACTGTTGATCGAAGACGGTGTATTTGCTGCAATGAAAGGAAGTACAGTTGCCGATCAACTCTCCAAGACCAAGGTGGTTGCCCTGCAGAGTGATGTGGCTGCACGCGGCATCGAAGCCAACTTGGCGGATGGTGTTGAAATGGTGGACTATGCCGGTTTTGTAGATCTAGTTACTGACAACGAAAAAATTCAGTCCTGGGTCTAGACCGAGAGTTTCGGGTTTTATTTTTTAATTTTTCTGATTAGGAGAAATGTTATGCCAACTATGGACGTAAATGGTAGTGCAGTAGAAGTTGACGAAGAGGGCTACCTCTCTGATATTAATGATTGGAACAAAGTGATTGGTGCAGCTCTGGCTGAGACAGAAGAGGTTGAATTGACCGATGCTCATTGGGAAGTTATTGATTTCTTGCGTGAATATTATGACGAGTATCAGATTGCTCCAGCAGTACGTGTACTGACTAAGGCAATTGGCAAGAAGCTTGGAAAGGATAAGGGTAACAGCAAGTACCTCTACGAGCTATTCCCATATGGTCCAGCAAAGCAGGCTTGTAAGATTGGTGGTCTGCCTAAACCAACTGGTTGTATCTAAGTTTAATGACAATCGTCATTTAAGCTGTGTTCCGGGGAGGTATGTACCTCCCCGGAAATCTAAAAAGAATTTCTGGTATTGGCCGCTTCGGCGAATGCCTCAATGGACTATTTTGAGATGATCGCGGAGGCGAACGGCATATGCTAACTGGACTATTTGCCATACTATTTTATGTAGCGACTGTCATTTTGGTGGTAGGTGTTGCAAAGCGGATTGCCGCTTACTGGCGCACACCGGCTCCGCTCAAGATCCCAACCATGCCTGCTCCACGCACACAGGGTGGAATGCTCTACCGTATGGGGCGCGAGGTGGTACTGTTTGAAAGCCTGTTCCGTTCCAATAAGTGGATCTGGATCTTTGGCTGGGTCTTCCATATGGCACTGTTTCTGGTGCTGCTACGTCATGGACGCTATTTTCAAGAGAGTCCATGGTTCCTGACCGAGATTGTTCAACCGTTTGGTAAATATGGTGGCATTGCAATGGTTGCAGGTCTTGGAGGACTCTGGGCACGTCGTTTTTTGGTAGAGCGTATCCGTTATATCAGTACACCTTCAGATCACCTGATGCTGTTGCTGTTGATTGGTATCGGCATGAGTGGTGTGATGATGACCTTTGTTGCACACACCGACATCGTAGCACTGAAGCACTTTATGACCGGCTTGATGGTTTTTGACTGGAAGCCACTGCCAGCCGACCCGGTTCTGATTGCTCACCTCTCACTGGTAATTATTTTGATGGTGGTGTTCCCGATCAGTAAGCTGATGCATGCCCCCGGCATCTTCTTCAGTCCAACCCGTAACCAGATTGATGACTCTCGTGAGAAGCGTCATATTGCCCCATGGGCTGCTGAGATGGAGAAATAAGTCGTGGCCAAGAAAGTAGATTTTGATACCCCGGCTCTGAGTGAATACCTGCAAATTCCGGTATTGCAAGAGGGCTCAATGGCCCACTCTTCACCCTTTGTGGCAAAACCTGACCACCAGGAGGCACTTAACTTTCCGGGTGAGCTGGTAGAGAATTGGCATGATCAGGCGATCGCCAAGATGGAGGATCTGAGCAAGACCTCCCGTAGCTTCAGCCTCTTTCTGGATATTTGTGTGCATTGTGGTTCCTGTACCGACAAGTGCCACTACTTCTTGGGAACAGCTGACCCCAAGAATATGCCTGTGGCTCGTCAGGAGCTGCTGCGTAGCGTCTACCGCCGTTACTTTACCTTTGCAGGTAAATACTTCCCTAATCTGGTTGGCGCAAAAGATCTGACCCGTGAAACACTGGATGAGTGGCATAGCTACTTCCACCAGTGTTCCGAGTGCCGTCGTTGTTCTGTGTTCTGCCCGTATGGTATTGACACTGCAGAGATCACCATGGCAGCGCGCGATATCCTCGATGCTGTAGGATATGGTCAGAAATATGATAACGAGATTTTGGGTAAAGTACTGAAAATTGGTAATAATCTCGGTCTACCTGGCCCTGCACTGAAGGCAACGCTGGAAGATCTGGAAGAGGATCTGGAAGACGATACCGACCTGCCGATTCGTATGCCACTGAACGAAAAGGGGGCAGATGTCCTGTTAATTACCCCGTCAGCAGATTTCTTTGCTGAACCCCATATTGATGGTCTGTTAGGCTATGCCAAGGTATTTCACCAGGCCGGTATCAGTTGGACTATGAGTGATTATGCCTCTGAGGGCGCTAACTTCGGTATGTTTATTGGTAACTACCCAACGATGAAAAAGGTGGCTGAACGTATCCGTACTGCAGCACTGGAGCTGGGTGTAAAACGCGTTATTGTTGGTGAATGTGGTCATGCATGGCGCGTCGCTTACAGCTTCTGGAACACCTTGGCTGGAACGGGGCATGGTGCAGCGGCAGATGACAAGTATGCGCAGATGTTGCAGAAGCAGCTGGATCCACGCTACCCGGCTCCACAGCACATCATTGAGTTTACCTACGATCTGTTGCAGCGTAACGCGCTGAAGATTGACAAATCAGCCAATGATCACCGCACCGTAACCTTCCACGACTCTTGTAATGTAGCGCGTGGCACCGGTATGGGTGGGATTGAGCGTGGTCAGTTTATTCTGCCGCGTGAAGTGATTAAGGCCGTAGTCAACAACTATGTAGAGATGGACTCTTCTACGATGTTTGAAGAGACCTATTGCTGTGGTGGTGGTGGTGGTCTACTGACCGATGATCTTATGGAGTTGCGTGTTAAAGGTGCAATGCCACGAATGAATGCCCTGAAGAAGGTATTTGATGATGAGGGTGTCGATACACTTGCCGCAATCTGCGCAATTTGTAAGAGTCAGTTTAGCAAGGTACTGCCGTTCTACGACATGCCAATGGATATGATTACCAGCGTTCACCAGTTAGTGGGTGACGCACTTGTATTTGAGAACAACGATTAACTGCGAATCCTTAACTGGATTATAGGTTTCGGGTTATTTTTATTTGTAAAGCTATTTTATAGAGATAGGAGCATCTGATAATGGCAACGCCAAGTGATGAGATGAACACAGAGTTGAACTACCGTCGTTATGAGGACTATCCTCGTGAGGAAGGTGCCCGTTTTTACGATAATGATGAGATGATCTGGCAGGCGAGTTGGACACACAAATGCCCGACCTATGTTCATCAGACACCTCCGTGCCAAGCAAGCTGTCCATCGGGTCACGATGTTCGTGGATGGCTGGATATCGTACGTGGTCTGACAACTCCGCCTGAAGGGATGAGTATGGAAGATTATGCCTTCCAGCTCTATGCTAAAGCAAACCCATTCCCATCCACCATGGGTCGCGTCTGCCCTGCACCTTGTCAAGATGGGTGTAACCGTAATGAAGTGGATGATTTTGTTGGTATTAATTCCATTGACCAATTTATTGGTGACAATGCGCTGGAGAACGGCCTCGGTTTTGAGGCTGGGGCAGATACCGGTAAGAAGATTGCGATCGTTGGTGGCGGTCCTGCGGGTTTGGCAGCAGCCTATCAGCTGCGCAAGATTGGTCATGGTGCAACCGTATTTGATGATCATGATACCTTGGGTGGAATGATGGTTTATGGTATCCCCGGTTATCGTACTCCGCGTGAGATGCTGGCAGGTGAGATCAAGCGCATTACCGATATGGGCGTAGAGCTGAAGCTGAGTACTCGTGTAGGTACTGATGTTACTGTTGAGCAGCTAGAGAAGGACTTTGATGCAATCTTCTGGGCCATCGGCGCGCAGTCAGGTCGCTCTCTGCCAATTCCTGGTGGTGATGCAGTGAACTGTGTTAGTGGTGTTGCCTTCTTGAGCGCATTCAACTCAGGCAAACTGAAGCATATTTCCGGTAAAATTATAGTCGTAGGTGGCGGCGATACCTCTATCGATGTCGCCTCAGTTGCACGTCGTATTGGCAATATCTCCAATGTAAATGAGAAGGATCGCCCAGAGCGTATCATCCTTGGTGATACTGCACACGATGTGGCAGAGACAGCTGCACGTGAAGGCGCTGAGGTCCTGTTGATCTCTCGCCAGCCTGTTGAGAATATGAATGCTGCTCAGCACGAGATTGATGATGCATTGCGTGAGGGTGTCGAGATTCGTGGTGCTCTGTCCCCCGTTGAAGTTGTGTTAGACGAGAGTGGTCGTGCTATTGGCCTGAAAGTGGCTCAGCTGAGCTATGAATCAGGTAAAGCAGAGGTTATTGAAGGGAGTGAAGAGGTGATTGAGTGTACGCTAATCGCCTCTGCTATCGGTCAGGTCGGTGATTTTACCGGTTTTGAAGAGTTGGATAACGGTCGTGGTCTGATGAATGCGACCAAGAACTACGAAGTAAAAGGGAAGCCTGGACACTTTGTTGCGGGCGATATCGTGCGCCCACATTTGCTGACTACCGCGATTGGTCAGGCATCTGTTGCTGTAGAGTCTATCTGTGACTATATGAAGGGTAGTGAGCAGCGAGTGCGCCCTAAAGTAGATGTACACCACTTCCAGATGTCGGATCAGCTGGAAAGCGCGGGTAGGGAAACAGAAGCGTTTATTGCTACGGGTGAAGGTAAAGAGAAAGAGGACGGACTTCGTGGTACCGATGACAGTAAATTTGCAATCCACAACTATGAGGATCGCTCATTTGCATCAATAATTACCCACGAAAAGCTCTTCCTGGGCCATTTTGAAGCAACTCCACGCAACCATCGCTCTTTTGTAGAGATTGATTCCGATGCTGTACTGCAGCACTTTGATGAGCGTATGCAGGGGCTGGACAGAGAGATGGCTCAAGCCGAAGCTGGTCGTTGCATGAGTTGCGGCATGTGTTTTGAGTGTGATAACTGTGTTGTTTTCTGTCCTCAGGGTGCTGTATTCAAGGTGCGTAAGAATGAGAGTACGCTTGGACGCTATGTTGATACGGACTACTACAAATGTATTGGCTGTAATGTCTGTGAGGATGTCTGCCCAACAGGTTACATTCAGATGGGATTAGGTGAGTAAGTAATCTTCTAGCGATTGGGCAGTTCATGGAGTGAACTGCCCGATTATCGATAGATTGTATTCAAGTAAAACAAGTACCAGAGGCTGAAAATGGTGTTGTCTAAAAAGTTGAAACAGCGAGTTGGCATCCTGGCAGTGGTCTTCACTGC